>JAKPOE010000422.1 GCA_029548025.1 Spirochaetota bacterium | reverse complement strand
CTATACCAGTAACTATCGCCACAATTGCAATTAACATTGGCGGATACATAAAAACTGCTATACTCATCATATACAAAAGCTCAACATAATACCAGATAGCAATAAAACTTGCAAAATGATAGGGATGTTTTGTTACATTGTACAGCTTGCTTTGCAATACGCTACTATAATTGTTGTGCGATAGTTCTATCACTATTGTCCTCAGAAAAAAATGATTTGACCGTTTGTTTAACATTATTATTACAATGCTTTAGTATTTCAAGGCTTTTTTATGGATGATAAAAAAACTATTACGCTTACCGTCCCCGATGAATATAGCAATACACGTATTGACGTGTTCATATTCAACGCGCTTGAGGGGAAACTTTCGCGCAGTTTTATACAAAAGCTCTTAAAAGGTGGCAACATTACCGTCAATGGAAATTCTGTAAAACAAAATTATAAAGTTAAACACCAACAGGAAATTACCATAGCTATACCCAAACCTGAAAAAACATCATTACAACCTCAGGACATCCCCCTGACCATTCTATTTGAAGATAACGATATTGCGGTCATTTACAAACCAGCAGGCATGGTGGTACATCCCGGAGCTGGCAATGTTGAGCATACGCTGGTGAATGCTCTTCTTTACCATTTCAAAGGATTATCATCCATTGGCGGTGTTGAACGGCCTGGCATTGTTCACCGCCTTGATAAAGATACTGAGGGTTTGATGATTATTGCCAGGAATGATACTGCCCATACTATTGCATCAAAAGCATTTCAGCAGCGAACGGTTATAAAAAAATATGAGGCGATAGTTATCGGTAAACCCAATGAAGTATCGGGGCTTATCAATAAAGCAATTGATCGCCATCCAAAATATGGACATAAAATGGCTGTGCGTGACGATGGCAAAGAAGCGCTGACACAGTATACCTGTAAGGAGATATGGCATACCGCCAATGGTGTTTTTTCGCGATTAGAATTGCAAATCCATACTGGACGCACCCATCAGATACGGGTACATTTAGCTTCAATTGGACTTCCCATAGTTGGTGACCAGCTTTATTCTAAAAAGTGGGAAAAATACAGGGTGCCCTATATGCTGCTTGCTGCTACCCACCTGCAGTTTGAACACCCCATTACCAAACAACCCTTGCAATTTTATGTTGACTTGCCCATACATATCAAAGATTTTATTACCAGGCTCAATACACTTGCGATAGAGCATATAATACCGTAAAATAGTATGAAACAGGTACACTATACTACCAGCTCACAGGAAGAAACATTTGCTGTTGGCTATGAATTAGGCAAAAAAGCAAAAAAAGGTGATATTTTTTGCTTAATTGGCGATCTGGGAACGGGAAAAACTATACTTGCAAAGGGAATAGCGAAAGGGCTTGGCATAAATGAAGAAATCACCAGTCCAACATTTACCCTGCTTGAAGTGTATGAAGCTGCAATACCGTTGTATCATTTTGACCTTTATAGAATATCTGATGATTCAGAGCTGGAAAATTTATTTTTTGAAGAATACTGGTACGGTGATGGTGTATCCGTCATTGAATGGGCAGAACGAGCTATGAAAAGACTCTCCAACGATATATTCATCATCAGGCTTTCATATACTGGCAAAAACAGGAGGAAGATTACCATTGAACATCCTGATCCTTGATACAGCAACAAGCATTGAGATTGTAGCTATACGGTATGAAGGCACAATAGCTGATAAAAGCAGTACAACTCAAAATTCACATTCAGTAACATTATTTTCATCCATAGATGATGCATGCAAAGAGCTTGGCATAACTATTCATGACATTAATTGCATTGCGGTAGGGATTGGACCGGGTTCATTCACCGGCATCCGCATTGCCGTTACTACTGCCCGCATGCTTGCACAAATTCTGGAAGTACCGCTGGTTGGTATTCATACACAGATGTTGTATGCCTGTTCGATAGTTACTGATAATGTGGATTGTATTGTAGCATTTGATGCAAAGAAATCACGGGTGTTTGCAGCTCGCTACCGTATACAACAGGGCAAATTGCCCCAGGTGGTAATACCCCCTGGCGACTATCCTGTACGCCATCTTTGCGAGATTGATACCAGCAAACACATCATTGCCATTGGTGATGGTGCGCTGAAATATAACAATGAAATGACAGCGTTAATAAAAAATATTACTTTTTTACCCGGTTTTTTACCTCAACCTGAAGCTATGGTTGCCATGATAGAAAATCTTTATACTGACAATCCTCAAAAATATGCTGATTACCATCAGGTTGTGCCATTTTATTCACGAAAATCCGATGCAGAAATAATGAGGGAATTAAAAAATAAGTAGGCTTTATACTATTGTTACTGATCTTTTTTCTTTTGACGCATTTCTTTAATGAGACGGTTTCTGTATTCATTCTCCATGGGCTGAATTATTGAATAAAACCGCTTCATCTCGTCCTTCCGGGAGGAATTTCCGGCAAAATCCACGCCGACAATGACATTATCATCATTATCAAGGTAGGTATAGCGGATATCTCCATATATTGTGATGGGTGCCTGCAGTTTAAATACAATGTCAAATATAAACCCTTTTGATTTCAGTATATACTTCTTCAAGTTACTATCGGTAATCCTTAATTTTGCCCCACCGCGGCTGATATCTACTATCTCCTGATGTACTGCAATCATCAATGTGTTTGCATCTCTAATCCTATCAACAAGCTTATAGGCTAAATCCTGAACCTCAAGTACCTTATCCATAGAAAATGTATTTTCTTTTGATATATATTGTATAAATGCAAATGGAATGAGACGTTCATCGTTCTCTATGTAAATAACCGGAGATATAATAATTGATTTATAACCACTGTCAGTTAATTTTTTTACAAATTGTGCTGTTTGATCCTGAAAAACATCATTTATATTAATAAACGCATCATTGACTGGAGCAAAGGTAGATGGATCATTAAGATCTTCTATATAAAAGGTTGATTTTGTTTTTCTGATATGTGCAAGCAATGGGTCCCTGTCATCCAGTATATCAACCTTTACTATATCAGCATTTTTTGAAATTTGATTTTCAAATTGTTCAACGATAACTTTTATACCTGTAGGAATACTATAATTACGAATATCAATAGTATGTTTGGAAACCCTGAAATTGGTGGCAACAACCTTCTCAATATTTAATTTGAAGCGAAGATCACGTCTACCATGCGCTGCCTTGCGTGCACTCACAATTTTACATTTAAAATATCCCGGTCCTGCTACCTCTATAACATCACATTCAATCTCTAAATACCTATCGGCAAGCCCATACAAAATAATTTTATTTTGTACAGGAACATAATCTGGATCAGTAACAAGCATTATTGTTCTATTATCTATAAATTCATTAATTTCAATTGATGTTTTATCAAGGGTAAATTTAATCATTAATTTTTTCTGGAATTGTTCATCTTTCAACAACTCCATAACATCATCTAAGGTTGCTACATTCTCAAAATTTCGAGATTTTCTTTGTTTA
>JAKPOE010000419.1 GCA_029548025.1 Spirochaetota bacterium | reverse complement strand
TATTTCTGGATGATTTCAATAAGTGATTCAGGAGTTGGTCGTGCTGTTAATATGGTTTTAAATCCATCATAAATATTCAAATTCATGACAGTAGATAAACCGTATACATGGAAAAATGGCAAAGCGCCTACCATTGTTTTTGCATCACCTCTATGAATAGATGTATCCCATGCATCTATCTGTTGTAATTGTTTTGTTAAATTACTATGAGTGAGAATAGCACCTTTTGAAACACCCGTTATCCCACCAGTATACTGGAGTTGAGCAATATCTTCGTGTGTAACTTTTATTGCAGGCGGATTAGGATTATACTGTTTCATTAAATCAGTCCATTTGTAAACATTATCAGAAGCTTTTGGTGCAACGGATAATACAGTATCAGGGTTAACTGAGGAAGGCAGATAGTCACGGAATGAAACACAAACAATTTGATTAATCTTTGTTTTTGGTCTTAAATCAATAATAGTATTACTAAAAAGATCGAGCGTAACAGCAACTTTAGTGCCAGAATCATTAAACTGGAATTCAAGCTCTGCGGGTGAATAGAGAGGATTATGCATAACCACAATCACGCCAATTTTTATAATAGCATAATATGCAGCAACACATTGAAGAATATTTGGGAGATGGATGGCTACTCTATTTCCTTTATTAATTCCAAAATCAGATAAACATGCAGCAAAACGATAGACAATATCTCCATGTTCTTTATATGTCATTTCATATCCCTGCGATATGTAGGCAATCCTATTGGGATATTTTTTTATAGCTTCATCAAAATAGTCATTTAGTGAACAATCTACAAAATTATACAATATAAAGATGCTTATTATATACAAAATTGAAAAAATTACTTGCCAATATACTATGAGTGTATTTTCTTTATTATCATGATTATACATTGAGGACTATAATTATTATAAGGTAATACCATTATTATGAATGATTTAATTTTAACAGCGGCAAAAATTGTAAAAGAATCTATATCAACCATTGCGTTAACCGGTGCCGGAATTTCTGTTGAAAGTGGCATACCGGATTTCAGGAGTGCAGGTGGATTATGGACCCGCTATAATCCCGAAGAATATGCCCACATCGATGGATTCAGGCATAATCCTCGCAAGATATGGAAGATGATATTTGAGATGCGAAATTTAACAAAAAATGCACAGCCCAACCCTGCTCACATTGCACTTGCACA
>JAKPOE010000375.1 GCA_029548025.1 Spirochaetota bacterium | reverse complement strand
TGGAAAAACCTATCATTGTCAAGGGCTTCGTTGATGTCAGTATTAGTAATAATATTTTTTATGATAGTAACCGGTGTATTCCATGAAGAAGAAGGTTTTGTAAAGGTTGCTGTACCGATAATAGTAGTAATTGCAATGATTATAGTGGCGATAGTTCCCGAGCATTTTTTACAGGAGCATTTATGGGAACATGTTTTTAAACGTCATCTTCCCAGAATATTTCTATGGACAGTATCGGCGCTATTTGTTATCCATGTATTGGTGAATATTTTACATATTGATGCTTCAATTCATCATGCAAAATGGATGGTAATGATTATTGCCGGATTAGTAGGGATAATACCTGAGTCGGGTCCCCATCTTTTATTTGTTATGATGTTTGCGAAAGGGTTGGTGCCGCTATCTGTGCTGGTTACAAGCTCCATTGTTCAGGATGGCCATGCAATGTTGCCATTATTAGCACAATCAAGGAAATATTTTGTATTGATTAAATTTATTAATCTTATTATTGGATTGTTTATTGGATCGGTTATGATGGCATTGGGATATTAATATGTATACCTATCTTTTTGGCCCTGTACCTTCACGGCGGTTAGGAATTTCGCTGGGAGTTGATCTTATCCCGCATAAAACATGTACGCTTAATTGTATCTATTGTGAATGCGGTAAAACCACCAAACTGACAATAGAGCGAAAAGAATGGGTACCAATAAATGATGTCATTGATGAGTTGAAGCGTTACTTAAACGAAAATCCCTGCCCGGAATATATTACCTTTTCAGGATCGGGCGAACCCACATTGCATACTGGCATTGGCATCATACTTGATTTTTTAAAAGAACAGCATGGAACGTTTAAAACAGCCGTATTAACCAATGGCACATTGTTATATATGCCACAGGTACGTGAAGAGCTCTTGGGTGCGGATGTTGTTATCCCATCTCTGGATGCTGCAACACAGGAAACTTTTAAAAAAATTAACATGCCGCATCCTTCATTGAATATACAAACCATTATTAATGGAATTACTGAATTTAAAAAGATATTTAAAGGGAAGCTTATACTGGAAATTTTCATTATTCCAGAGATAAATGATAACAATAATGATCTTGATGCATTGAAACATGCAATACTGACTATACATCCTGATGAGGTACAGCTTAATACGCTGGATAGACCGGGTATTTTGTCCAGCATTCGAGCAGCAACGATGGATGAATTGGAGCATATTATACAATACTGGCAGCTACCCAATGTTAGCATTATATCTTCTCCATCTTCACATATTGATAAAGTTCATACTGCCTATCGATATGATATTGAATCTGCAATATTAGAGACTATAGCTCGAAGGCCATGTACGGTAAATGATATTGCCCAGATTATTAATATCAATAGCGATGAACTAAATAAATATCTTGATGATTTAGAAGCACAACGTAAAATTACAAGGGTTGTGCAAAACAGAGGCATTTTTTATAAAAAGGTTTAACCAGTATAATGTTTCTATTTTCGGAGGAGTTACCCATGGACGGCTTGCGGTTATCCATAATTTGGCAGGATAACCAACTATGAGATGAAGTCGGATTGCAGTTGTCATCATCAAATGCAGGATGTCGTCCTGAATTTATTTCAGAATCTGATGTTACCTATCTGGATTCCGGGTTTAGCCCGGGATGACGTTGCGTGCATAATTCTATTTTGGAGGAATTGTAATGAAAAGCATTTTAGTAACCGGTGGAGCCGGGTATATTGGCAGTCATGTTTTACGGCTACTGGCAAAGAATGGATTTAATCCTGTTGTCTATGATAATCTCAGCGGCGGATTTAAAGATTTTGTTTCAGGTTTTGATTTTATTGAAGGTGATATTGGCGATTTTGATAAAGTGATGTTTGTATTAAAAAAGTATGATATACAGTGTGTTATGAATTTTGCGTCCTTTATTGCAGTTGGCGAATCAGTGCAGAATCCATTAAAATACTATGAAAATAATGTTGCTAAAACGCTGACCCTGTTCAAGGCAATGTTGCAATCCAACATCAAACAATTTATATTCTCTTCATCTGCTGCTGTATATGGAAATCCAGATGTTGTTCCTATTCCTGAAGAAAGTCCTATGAAGCCGGAAAGCCCCTATGGAAAAACAAAATATTGTATTGAAGAGGTGTTAAAGGATTTAACTGCATCAGATTCATTCCATGCAATGAGTTTACGCTATTTTAATGCAGCAGGAGCTGATGAAAGCGGGCAAATTGGTGAAAGTCATATCCCCGAAACACATTTAATACCGCTGGTAATCCGTGCTGTGCTTGATCCAGGATATACTGTAACAATTTATGGAACTGACTATGATACCCCGGATGGAACATGCATACGGGATTATATCCATGTCAATGATCTGGGTGATGCACATGTTTTAGCATTGAAAAAGCTTATTGAAACAAATCAAAGTGACGTTTTTAATTTAGGCAATGGTAAAGGTTTTAGTGTAAAAGAGGT
>JAKPOE010000364.1 GCA_029548025.1 Spirochaetota bacterium | reverse complement strand
TGAGAATGCACAATTAGAAGCTAATAATGAATCTCTTAAAGTGCAGGCTGAAGAGGCAAGGCTTAGTCTAGAAGAAAAAGAACAGGAAATAGCAAGGCTTAAAAAGGAGATTGATAAAGCTACTAATGAGCTGTCTCAAATTAAGCAAAAGGAAGAGGTTCTGGAAAAGAAGATTGTTGAAATGTTAGGTAAACTTGATACGCTAAAATCCGGGATTCCTTCTTATCAGGCAAAACCTGCGCCAGACACAGCTTCAACTAAAGCACAACCACAGCAAAAGCCATCTTTAAAGGCTGAGCCAGAACCCAGGGCCGAAGAAGACTTTATGGAAGACAGGGGCGATGATGAGGATATTATCATTATTGATGACACTGAGACTGCAAAAACTGATATAGAAGTTGAAACTTTACCAACTGAAGAAGATGAGATAGTCCTGTTAGATGATACTGATGATGAGATAATTATTGATGATGTTAATGACGATTTGATAATCATTGATGATGATTCAGCAGAAAAAAAGTCTAAAGATAAGACTTCCGATGATGACGATTTTATCATTATTGAGGATGAGGAAAAATGATATCTTCTGCGAATAATCCTGATAAAGTCAAAGTGACCATATTAGGACAGGTTTATACCATTGAAGGGGATGCACCGTGTGACTATATTGCAAAGGTTGCCAGCTATGTTAACCAGAAAATGGAAGATGTAGTTAACACAATACCACATGCCAGCTCTTTGCAGATTGCTATTCTGGCAGCATTGAATATTGCAGATGAACTATTTCAGATTAAAGAATCAGAGTATATGATGAGCGATGAAATAAAAGAAAAAACCAATATGCTCATCTCAATGCTGGACGAAGGGCTTATTGGTGATATTTTTAGCAATGTAAGCAAAAAAAGCCAGCATCTATAAGAGATTGATATGAAAAGATATAAAAAAAATAAAACCCGCTTTGCACTTTTATCCTATCCCGGTGATATATTATAATAACAATGGACCAATCCATAAAAGCTCTATCTGATGAAGAATTGGTACAATCGGTAATGCATGGCAATGACCGTGCATTTGAAGAGCTTTATGAGCGCTATTCGGAGCGAATTTTTAAACTTTTGTACAGCTATGTTTATAATGTAGATGATGCGGTTGATTTGATGCATGATGTGTTTATACGGGCATACAGGCATTTGAATAAATTTGATGTTAGGAGGGCTTTTTCCGCATGGTTATATACCATAGCAATAAATTGTGCCAAAAACTATCGCTGTAAGGTATATAAAAATGATACCATGATTGAGCGCGAGGAGCAGCGTATAATGAATACTGATGCCATGAAAACGCCTGAAGATCATGTTATTGAAAATGAATTGTTGCAAGAGTTTTCAAAGGCGGTAGATGCATTGAATAATAAATTCAGAGAGGTATTTTTATTACGATATGGGCAGCAATTGCAATATAGCGATATCGCACATATTCTGGATATTTCAGAACGCACTGCAAAATGGCGTATGGAAAGGGCGCTTGCCTTTATTACTGATCATTTAAAGAAAAAAGGAGTCATATGAAATAGTATATGATAGATAGTTTTTTGAAACATACAGCAAAACACATGGGATTGTTATGAATAGACAAATTGATGACAACGAATTGCTACATGAGATTGCGCCGTATGCAGGAAAAGCATCGGATGTTTTGCTAAAAATAATCCGGCAATGGCAGTCTTCATTGCCGGCACTTGAGGATACACTTACTTCAAACGACATCATTGAAAAAGCAAAAACTGATTCTCAGGGTATACACATAAAAAAGCTTGTTGCTATGTTTGCAACTGGTATAGCGGCGATAGTTATTGCTGGAGTAATGCTTTTTACTCATTATTTTTCGGGAACTATGGAAAAGGCAGTATGCACGGCAGTAATCGGAGATGTCCA
>JAKPOE010000352.1 GCA_029548025.1 Spirochaetota bacterium | reverse complement strand
GGCACTTTCAAGCATTGATTGAAACGATCCGGGTTCTCTTTTCATCTTTATGTCTAAATCAAAGACATCATTGGTTATCTCAGCGTATGGTTTACCGGCAGGCCTTGCCGATTCTTTGCCTAAATGATATCCCCATAGTATTGCACCAATAAATAAAAGAAAAGCAATGAAAAAAAAGCCTTCTTTTATTGATTGCTGCGTGCGAATATCAATAGAATCAATCATCCTGTTTGTTGTATGCACAATTTTTTGTAAAATGGACGCTATTGTTTTCATGACATTTTCTTCAATATACTATCTCCTATCTCCTATCTCCTATCTCCTATCTCCTATCTCCTATCTACTATCTACTATTCTCTATCAATAATAATAATAATATTCCCTTTTTTCAAGTTATTTCTGGTATTATTGCTTGCAATAATTTTCCTGAGGTCAGAGTTCGCGATAACAGGGCATGTGTTATAAAGACGTACTGCTGCACAGTAGTATGGTAATCTGCCAGCTTTTTTATGTCTTAGTGCGGTATCATCAGTATAGCAGTAGGCAACCGTACCGTACCGGTATGCGTCGCGCGAATCAATAAAATCTTTACCAAAAATCTCTGTGCCATCCTCAGAAAAGATTGATGGGAAAAGCATGGGTGTATGTTTTAATCCGCGCGTATCAATAATGAGCCCTGTATAATCAGTAGCTGGTAATTTTATTGGAAGAACAGGTATATCCCTGGATGGCAAAGCTTCAGGGATAAGTTTTAAAAGCTTACCCATTGGGAATGTTGCAACGCATTGTGTTGCTAATGTACCGTGAGGTTTCAATAGCACCTTTATGTCGTTTGTCAATAATCCTAATTGTTTCTGGGTATAATCATCGCCTGCAATGCAGTCACTCAGCGTTCTATATGGATCAATTTTAATGATGCCGAGAGCATTGATGAGTGATTCAATGGCATTATCTCTGGCTTCATCTATTGAACGGCTTCGGGCATAGTTTATGGAAATAGTTTCTAAGGTGTTCCTATCAACTGGTGTGCCATCATCGGTAATAGATGGCATACTGGAAGCCTTTGCAGTAATGAGCTGGTCAGTCCAGTTGATTTCAACGTTGTGATAAAGCTGAACAACCTTATTGCTGGCAGAGTTCAATAAAGAACATTGTGCAATTAAAAGAGCTATCGCACAAATAATAATACAGTAACATCGGTAGTTTGGTCCCATAATGGATACTTTGATTATTCGTTTTAACATTTATCGTCATGCCGGTGGTCAAAATATAGCTAAATTATTCAATATCATTTTATGGCAATCCTGTCAAATAGTTTTAACAGCAGGTGAGCAGCCGATAACGCTGCATCCTTGATAAGTGTATCAATCTTTTCCTGCTCAAGATTGTGGCGTGCAATGTAGAACAATGTTTTACGCATAAATGGTGAAA
>JAKPOE010000484.1 GCA_029548025.1 Spirochaetota bacterium | reverse complement strand
AAAACCCAGAAACTCACGGTTTTTCCTGTCCTGCACGCCATTTGTGTACTCGTACTGCGTGGTGTAACGGTGCACGCTTGCACCATCCCCATCAAGTGCGCCAGTGCCGTCATCAGCCGTTACCGCTGCAAGCACCCACTGACTTTGCGGCATGGCATGGGTGTTGCCCGCTCGCTGGTAATCAAGCTGTATGCTCCCCCCTATGCTGTTTTTGATTCCCTTCAGCATGTTGGTTTTCCCCGTGCGATTGCACCGTGCATATAGCTTGTTGTTGCTCTGATACACAATGTCGGGTAATCCGTCTCCATTGATGTCGCGAAGTGCATAGGTGGTGGAATTGCCGTCTTTTGTTACACTTTTTCCCCCATCTATTATCAACGTCCCAATAAAAAGCGGAGGAGGTAATATTTTTATTCCTTCCCCAATAGTAAAACATAGTGTCCACGATCTCCCTTTTGTAGTATCCATAATGCCAATGCTCTTTTTATTGTATTCAACAAATCCATCACCTGTATTAACATATATCTTCAATCCATTATTGTACTCAACAATCCTGTCAGGCAATCCATCACCGTTGATGTCAAGCAGTGTACTCCTATCATCATCATTAAGAAGAGGGATATCCATTTTTTCGCTTCTATTTTCCAGTATAGATAGTCCACCACTTATTTTTGATTTATCTGTACTATATCCAACACTCAATGAACTGCTCTTGTTTTTTGTATGTTGAATTTCATAAAGATTTTCAATAATATGATCATTACTTAAACTGTATCCCATATTATACTGTACAGCATAATATAACATTCCACTGTGCTTAATTCTGTCGGGCAAACCATCACCATTGATATCCTGATAATCAACGGTGCTACGGTTGTCTCCTGTCGCTAACGAAAAGGAAAGGCTTGGGAAGGATTGCTTGGGTTTTTCAACTTTACCGGACCCTTTTTGTTCTGATTCCACCTGGCTTGAATTTGATCCAGGGCATATACCAAAATTATAGTTTGTGCTTAATATCTTTTGTACCGGACCCTGTATGCCCATTGTCCATCCTTTTATAGCACCGTTAACGCCCGTATAAATAAGTCCATAATCAGTAATAATATCAGGGTACCTATCACCATTGATATCAAAAAACTGTCGTTTGGTATAGCTTTTACATGTTGTGATA
>JAKPOE010000337.1 GCA_029548025.1 Spirochaetota bacterium | reverse complement strand
CCATTTGCAAATCCTGAAAAAATCAGCGATGAGGCGCTGCTGATAGTATTAAGCTGTTCCCCGCTTAACCGGTAAGTAAAAACGGTAAAGTCATTCTGAACAATTCGCTGTACATCAATGCTGGTAATTGTTCCTTCCAATCGTGTTGAGAATACATCAGTTACATCAACAATGGCAACCTCACTGCTATAGTAGTGACGTAACAGGTGTGCGATAGTCACTGAAGATATATCGGTTGCCGGAAAGTTATCAGCAAGAGCAGCAGCTCCTGCCTCTGCATACCGCTCTTTCCATAAATTGACACGTTCAACAAGCTCATTGTATGAACTATCGCTTACCTTTTGATCTGCTTCCGAAAAATAAATCTTTTCAATGGCAATCTTTTCCTTCAGCATTAAACGCACGCTATAATGTCCACCTGCCCTGACAAGCGTAATGATGGACCGTCCATCTTCAAGATCAACACGTGGGGAATACACATCATAATAAATCCCGGAAGCATCACCACCAGCAAGGATAAGGTCAATTGCGGGATAATCCTTCATGATTGCGATGTTCTCGGCACCCGATAAACCTGAAAGCACTATGATATACTTACACCCCATTGCCTGCAACGATTCAATGGTCATGGTAAGATAGTCCCTATAAGCGGCAAGCGATGCACTCAATACTTTTTTCTCTGCCACATCAAATATACTTTTGGAAGATGTGATACCTATAAATCCTATCTTTGTGCCAGCTTTTTGCAATATCCAGTACGGTTTAAATATTGGCTTGTTATCAATGACAATATTAATAGATAAAAGCTGTGTAGGTCGCATACGTGAGGCTAATTCTAAATTTTTTAATCCTACTGCAACATCCCGTGAGCCCACCAAAGTTGCATCGCATTGAACATATTCAAAAAAATCAAGCATCGCTGCACCATAGCTATACCGTGACAATGCACCTGGTGAGAATGCATTTCCTAAATCAACATAGCAATCAACAGGCTTTGCCGACTTTTCCGCAATTATCCCACGAGCAACTTTTAGCAATGGATCTGTTTTTTCATCAGTATCCAGTGAAAAATTGCCCCTGAGGTTACTCGTGGCAATAATGGTAAGCGTTTCATAGGCAAAGCAATAAGAAGGAAATACATAAACAAAACAAAATAAAAAAACAGCGCTATATATCCGAAGACCCATGCCTATTTTTCTTCACCTTTTTACTTTTCCAGCTCTGTCTTTAACTGCTGGGCTAGCTTCTCTTTTTTCACATCATTTGCAGTGCCTTTATCGCCACCCCTTAAAGTTTGATCTTTTTGTGGCACATCAAGTTGCTGTTTTAATTTTTCACAATTTATTTCCATCTCTGTCAATTTGCTTTTAAGCTGCTCTTTTTCCTGAGTTAATGTGGTTACCTGTTTCTGCAAAGCATCAATAGTTGATTGGTACTCCATCTCCTTCTTCGCATTTTGATTAATGATAATTTCTTTTTCTTTAATAAAGTCAACTTCCTGTTTGCGTATTACCTCATTTAACCGCGCTATCTCATCTGCCATCCTTTTTTCCAGCGTTTTATTTAGTTCCGTCAATTCCTGCACCTTTGCATCGCTCTGTTTAACAAATACATCATATTTTTGTTGCAGTGTATTATAGCGTTCATCCAACATGGCAATATCATTTTTATACCTGGTCTGCAATGCACTGATATCCGATTTCAATAGATTATTTGAAGAGCGTAACGTATTATTTTCTTTTTTATATTTAGCATTTTCAGCTTTAAGCACATCATTTTCACGCATAAAAAGATTCAGATTTTGCGAACATACCCTGTTTTCAGCTTTAAGCTGGTCAACAAGCCTGGTATCAGCAGTATTCATGGTTGCACATGATAGTAAAAAAATGGGGATAGTAACAATGTAACTATAATACACCATAACTTTTTTTTTCATTATGTATCTCTCCACATTTAGAATTATTTAAAATTGTCATTCTGAACCTGCCGAAGTGTGTGGCTTTGAAAGTATCATTTCATTACTTGAAATAATCCCGCTATGATACCCAGTATTGTAATTGTCTGTGTTATAAATAATGTTACTATCCACCGTATGGTGCTTATCTTTACATCATTGATTTTTTCTGTTACATCGGCCCGCACCTGCTCTATTTCTCTGGTTAGCTTTAATTCAACCTCTTTTATCTCACCGCGTATCTGCTCTATCTCTCTGGTTAGCTTTAACTCAACCTCTTTTATCTCACCGCGCGTCTGCTCTATCTCTCTGGTTAGCTTTAATTCAACCTCTTTTATCTCACCGCGCGTCTGCTCTATCTCTCTGGTTAGCTTTAATTCTGACAGCGTTACATCCTGCCGTGTAGCTAACTGATTATTTAATATAGCCTGTTCTACCAATTCAATAAATTCAGACAATAGCTTCGCCTTTATTTCATCATCTTTGAAT
>JAKPOE010000335.1 GCA_029548025.1 Spirochaetota bacterium | reverse complement strand
TAGGTATTGCCTATCTGGAATTGGTTAATAAAGCTCCATGGCTCTGGTAAAATTTCCTTTATACTCAAGGTAATTTTTACTTTATCCCAATCTAAATCAATAATCTTTGCTGTAATGTTTTCACCCTGTTTAAAATTATCATGGTGAAATACCCGACTATATGAACATTCACTTCGAGGAATAAAAGCATCAAGTAAGTCCAGATGTACCAACAGCCCCGCATCTATCACCTGATTGATGGTAGCAGTAACAATATCACCAATTTTGAGTTGTTGTTTAAGCTCTGCAACGGTTTCCTCTTTTATTTTTTCAAGTAAGCGTCTTCGTGAAAGGATTATATTTTTACCCTGCTGCTCATACCGAATAATGGAAAAATTAAAACTTTTATTAAGGTAAGTTTCATTACTTCCAACCCTGCTGTCAATCTGTGACAATGGGCAAAAAGCCTGAATACTGCCAACTGATACAATAAATCCGCCATTGATGCTCTGCTTTACAACGCCATATACCGGTAATTGGTTTTTATATGCTGTATACAGTAAATCTTGCGAGATATGTCCTTTTCCAATAGCCGAGGTTAAGATTATCTCACCATGTTTTATAGCAGCAACATACGCTATAATACTATCACCAGCTTTTATATTTTTAGTGCCATTAGCATCCATAAATTCTTTTGCATCTAATACTGCCTCACTTTTTGCCTGAATATCAACAAAAATACTTTCGTCAGTCACAAGAATCACTGTTCCCTTAACAACATCTCCAGCTGAAAGGCTGTCACCTTTTATAAATGATTGGTCAAGCAGGTCAGAAAAATTTTCATAATTACCATTAATACCATTAATGTTACTCATTGCTATTTCCTTTCAGCACTTAAAATTTCAGTAATGTATTTAATGTATGGAATAGCGTATAAATTGTCAATATTGTTTTTGTATGTAATTATTTTCTTCATAAAAATTATATTGACATTTGATAATAGATGGCAGTATATTAGTAAAAATTTTGTAGTAAGCAATTGGACTTACATTATTTAGTGATATATGTTTTCAAATAATTCCATGGAGGATATACATGCGTAAATCTTTATACATAATTATGGTGATAGTTGCTGCTTTAATAGCTGCTAATCCGGGGTTTTCACAGGAAGCTAAAAATTCTACTTTGACATCTCAAAATTTAACAGATGAAAGTAAACAATTAGACCAGCAAATCCTTAGCATTTGTCAACGGATCGAAGACACAATAGCTACATACAAATTGATGACAATTAAAGATATCAGATTGCTTCCATTTCAGGTTTCATACACACAGGGGAGTGATTTTATTTATCTAGAAAAACACTTTTTTATTAATGATGATATCATACCCAATAAAATAAAATTACAGAAGCTCAAATCCATTAAAATATATACTAATGGAACTACTGTTAATAAAATAGAGTCACTTATTAGAGAGGAAAATTATTATGAAAATAGCGTTACAGAGGTAAAAATTGTCGATCCATCCCCCAATGCATTAGGAACGGATGATATTGTTTTTACCTTTGTTAAAAACAATAAACCAATAGTTACTGATAAAAAACTTGCAGAGGTAAAAAATACTCTGGCATTCCCAATTCAGAATCAATTGAAACGAGAATTTTATATACCGCACCTGATGTATTTCTATGATGTATTGCTAAGTATATCTGAAACATATTATAAAGGCATAAAAGATATTGATAGCACCATGACCGAATTTTTAAAGAGTTCCACTAAATATTATTAACATTTTTATAGTATAACTTATAAAAAGCAAAACGAAAATAGAAATAAACCTCACACTCTGCCCCTCTCCTTCACAAGGCGAGGGAGCATTGTTTCCATGTCATTATAATGGAGCATTAGCGACTGAAGAATCCATTCGTTCACAAAGCAGCGAGATTCTTCGCTAATGTTCAGAATGAAATCTCATCTCTCCTGTCATTCCGGGCTTAACCCGGAATCTCTTTTCCATCTTCGTCATTCTGGACCTGTTCCAGAATCAAATATATACCTGAGATCCCGAAATGATCCTTAAACTAGTTAAGGACATGATTCGGGATAACTATCGCCAACTATTTTTATACATTGTGGGTGGCTGATTGTCCAGCCATTGAGAGCATTTATAAAATTATAATAAAAATATTGTGAATGTATAATTGCTAACTATATTTATATATATAAATTAATATATTTATAATAATGAGGTTGTATATGAGTTTGATAGTTGACAGAAGAGATCAGGAATTTGTGTTGTATGAGATGTTAGGGTTGGAGGAGTTGTTTTCAACACCTCGTTTTGCCGATTATTCAAAGGATATGTTTGATATGGCAATTGACCTGTCAAAAAGAATATCCGAAGAGGAAGTATTGACTTCGTATATGGAAGGTGATAGGGAAGGTGCAAAACTGATTAATGGTGATGTAAAGGTTCCCCATTGCTATCATCATTTGCATAAAATAATGAATGATAGCGGTCTTTTTACCATGGCGGTATCGCCCGAGGCTGGAGGGCAGGGCTTCCCCTATGTAATAGATCTGGCTGCACGAGAATACTATGTGTTTAATATGGGCTTTTTATTATACCCTGAAGCTGCTGTTGGTGCAGCTCACCTCATAGAGGTATATGGCACTGAAGAGCAGAAGAATAAGTACATGTATAAGATGTACGAAGGGAAATGGGGCGGTACCATGGTTTTAACCGAACCAGAAGCAGGTTCCGACGTTGGTAATTTAAAAACAAAAGCTATTCCTCAACCTGATGGCACCTATAAAATAGTTGGCAGTAAGATATTCATATCAGGTGGCGATTCAGATCTTTTTGAAAATATTGTTCATCCTGTACTGGCACGCATTGAGGGGGACCCTTCAGGAACTGCAGGTATTTCAATATTTCTTGTTCCAAAATATTTAGTTAATGATGATGGAACAATTGGGAAGAAGAATGATGTTACGATAACCGGTATTGAGCATAAAATGGGATTAAAAGGAAGTGCTACCTGCTCAATGAGTTTTGGTGACAATGGCAATTGTTATGCTGAGCTTTTAGGGAAGCCACGTCAAGGTATGAAGATAATGTTTCAAATGATGAATGAAGCACGCATTGGAATGGGTTTACAGGGATTGGGTACTGCTTCCATTGCCTATTTGCACGCATTGAACTATGCAAAAGAACGCAAACAGGGTGCAGATTTAATGAATATGCAAAATCCCGAAGCACCACGAGTACCTATTATAAATCATCCTGATGTACGCAGGATGCTGTTATGGATGAAATCGCATGTAGAAGGTATGAGAGCCCTGGTATATTTATGTGCATTGGCTATTGACCGTAAAGAGGCAAGTGAGGGTGATGAAGCAGAAAAATGGCACGGCATTATGGAATTGCTGGTACCAATTACCAAAGCGTATTGTACCGATATGGGATTTAGAGTAACCGAGCTTGCAATACAAATTTATGGCGGTTATGGCTATTGCCAGGATTATCCGGTTGAACAGTTTATGCGTGATTTGAAGATTGGATCAATATATGAAGGTACTAATGGCATTCAGGCATTAGACCTGGTGGGAAGGAAGATGGCACAGAAGAAGGGTGCTAATTTTATCAATTTTTTAGGTGAGATCAATAAAACATTAACACGTTATAAAGACAATCCACGATTAACAGATATCTCAAAAGATATTCACGATGCTGTTAATATACTGGCTGATATGGGTATGTTCTTTGTTCAATGCGGTAAGGAAGGCAAATTTTTAATTCCAATAAGCAATGCATATTCATTCCTGAATCTAATGGGGACGGTTACTCTTGGCTGGTTATTATTCTGGCAGAGTGGCATTGCCTATGAAAAGTTAGATGCTATCGGTAAAGAAAATCATATTGATGTCAATGATGCAAATGCACTGGCACAGTTAGCAAAAGAGCATAAGGAAGCAGCATTTTATTGTGGCAAAATTCATAGTGCACGCTATTATATTGCTCATGTGTTGCCTCATGCACAATCGTATGCAAAGGCAATAAAGAGTCAGGATATTTCAATGTTACATATTCCAGAGGAAAGCTTTGCGACTGTTTAAACAGGTAGTTGTATGTATCATAAAAAGGCGGGCGCTGTTTGCTTGCCTTTTTTATTATATGAATCGAGTGAGCAACAATGACATGCCCCAATTCGAGTATGTGGTAAGGCTCTGACCCCACTTTTTAACCATACTATAATTGTACCATATAATGTTTATAGGGATTAATATGCGTGAGGGATGCGGAGGGTGGCAAAGCCAGCCACAGGTGTTGCAGGCATAGTATGCCCAATTGCAGGGGCGCATCGTGATGTACAAGGTAGGGGTATATAATTATATGCATTGTTATGTAAAACACCTGTGGCCATAGCCCGCAGCAGCCCGACCCCGCGTCAGCGGGGGCACGCCCGGATGACACAGAATTGTATAACACACTATACAATGAAAAAATACTTGCATTTAACAATTTTGCTATACAATGAGGTGCATTTACATAATAAAGAGGCAACCGTGGGATATAAAGATCTGAAAGATTTTATTAACACGTTAGAAAAAGCCGGGCAGCTTAAACACATTATACCAGAGGTTGATGCGTATCTTGAAATTACCCAGATTGCTGACCGCGTGAGCAAAGATGGTGGGCCGGCACTTCTTTTTGAAAAGGTAAAGGGTTCACAGTATCCTGTACTTATCAATGCATTTGGCAGTTACCAGCGCATGCAGATGGCGTTGCAGTGCAATTCGTTTGATGAAATTGGTGAAAAAATTTATTCCCTCATTACGATGCAGCCGCCTAAAAATTTTATGGATAAAGTTAAAGCCCTGCTTACATTGAAGGATATTGCCAGGATTATGCCAGAGGTAGTTGGTACGGCCCCCTGCCAGAAACATGTACTAATGCAGGGTGCGTTGCTTGATGCTCTGCCCATTTTGACATGCTGGCCTAAGGATGGCGGGCCGTTTTTAACCCTGCCGATAGTTATAACAAAGGACCCGGAAACCGGTTTGCAGAATGCTGGCATGTACCGGATGCATAAATTTAGTAACACAACAACCGGAATGCACTGGCAGTATAATAAAGATGGTGCACGTCATTACCGGAAATATTGTCAGTTGCAGAAACAGATGCCGGTAGCCGTGGCACTGGGAGGCAGTCCTTCTATAATCTATGCTGCTACAGCACCGCTGCCACCTGATGTAGATGAGATGCTTTTTGCTGGTTTTCTGGGGTCAGAGCCTGTTGAGCTGGTAAAAGCAAAAACAGTTGATTTGCTGGTGCCTGCCCATGCCGAGTTTATCATTGAAGGATATGTTAATCCCGGTGATGAAACAATGGAGGGGCCATTTGGTGATCATACGGGATTTTACTCTGCTGCAGATATCTATCCGGTGTTTCATGTAACCTGTATTACAACAAGCGATAATCCCGTTTATCCTGCCACCATCGTAGGGAAACCACCCATGGAAGATTGTTACATGGCCAAGGCAACCGAGCGTATATTTTTACCATTTTTGAAAATGGTAATTCCGGAGATTGCAGATATAGAGCTTCCTCTTGAAGGTGTTTTTCATAACTGTGCACTTGTATCTATAAAAAAAGAGTATCCTGCGCAGGCAAAGAAGGTTATCAATGCACTGTGGGGATTGGGTCAGATGGCATCAACAAAATATGTTGTAGTTTTTGATGATGATGTTAATCTGCGTGATTATAGTACGGTGGTATGGAAACTTTTAAACAATGTTGACCCGCGCAGGGATCTCATGATTGTGGAGGGTCCGCTGGATGCTCTTGACCATTCAGCACCGTTTGCTAACTTTGGCGGGAAAATGGGGATTGATGCAACCCGTAAAACAAAAGAAGAAGGTATGGGTCGTGACTGGCCTGATGAGATAACAATGCGTGATGATATCATTGCACTGGTTGCAAAGAGGTGGAAAGAGTATGGATTTTAAAAAACTGTCGCAGCTTATATTGATAGAACAAACGGCTTTTGCATTGCCATTTGCCTATTTAGGCATTTTATTTGCAGGCGGCGGAACGCTAACAACATGGATATTTGCTTCATTAGCACTGGTAGCAGCACGTACGGCTGGAATGTGTTTTAACAGGCTGATTGATGCAGAGATAGATGCAAAAAATCCACGCACAAAGGAAAGAGCGCTTCCCAGAGGTGAGGTAACCAAACAGGAGGTACTTATCGTAGCGGTCATTTCATGTGTGGTATTTATTTTTTCTTCGTATATGCTCAATATGCTTTGTTTTTATCTTTCATTTTTGGCGATAGTTCTTCTGGTAAGTTATTCATACTTTAAACGGTTTTCATCGGCATCGCATCTGTATTTAGGCGTTGTAGAGGCGGCAGCTCCTATAGGAGGATATCTTGCTGCAACAGGAGAGTTTACATTGATCCCGTTTATACTGGGTTGTGCCATCATGATGTGGATTGCAGGTCTTGATGTTGTGTATGCACTGTTAGATGTTGATTTTGACAGGCAGGAAGGATTGTATTCTATCCCATCACGATATGGCGTTAAAACTGCTCTTATTATTTCATCGTTGTTGTATCTTTTATCGTTTTCATCATTAATAATTGCAGGAATGCTTACAAACATGAAAGAGGCTTACTGGATAAGTGTTCTTTGTGTTGGGATAATTTTTATTTATCAGCAGATGTTAGCTCGAAGAAAGGATATAGAA
>JAKPOE010000313.1 GCA_029548025.1 Spirochaetota bacterium | reverse complement strand
ATCTATCCTTTCATAAAAAGCCGAGATTCTTCACTTCGTTCAGAATGACATCCCCATGCCACAGTGAGATTTTTTTCTTCGACTTCGCTCCACATAGACGGCTTCAGCTCAGAAGGATAGACGCTAAATATGTTCCTCCCTTATGGCTGGATGAATGCTCTGCCATAAGCAACTACCCTAAAATTGCCTAAAATAATATTCTATAGGTGTTATCGTTTGATTTATAATACAATATTTTTTTTTAATTTTTTATTTTTTTATTTTGCTATTGACAAGAAATGCTATATATTTGATTAATCAATTTAATTAAACAATTTAATTTTTTAATTAAAATAATTGATTGCTGGCATGGATGATGTTTTTAAGGTATGGTTATTGGTTACATGGAAGAATTTAAATATTCAAAAGAAAGTCGAACTGTCATATTGCAGGCTGCAAAGATGGAATTTGCTGAAAAAGGCTATGATGGTGCCCGTTTAAGTTTAATTGCTAAGCGAGCGGGAGTAAACCAGGCACTTATCCACTATTATTTTTCCAATAAGGAAAAACTATACCATGAAGTGCTGCAATACCTGTTTCACCATGAAGAAATCAGCATTATCCGGGAAAATCTGAAAGATGTTACTTTAAATCCTAAAGAAGCTCTTTTTACAGCAATCTACATACTGGTATATCTGCATCATAATGCCATTGATCCTGAAATAAATAAAATTATTTCATGGGAATTAGCGCAGGGTGGCGATAAATTTAAAATGCTCCTTACCGATTATATGTTACCCAAACTCAACATGCTGTCGCAGGTAATTCAGGAGGGTATAGAAAGCGGGGACTTTGAAACTGATGATCCTTTTCTTGTTGTCTTTAACCTTACCAATATGGTTTTATCATTTGAAAATAGCAAACAATATCTCAAAGACACACCATGGTATGATCGCTTCTATGGCGGTGATAATGGAAAAAAGTTATTTGAGTTTGCCTTAAAAAGCACATTCAAGTCATTAGCCCCCAAACATAAAGCTTGTGAGATACCGCAAATAAATGAGGATTTAAAACATAAACTTGAAGAAATTATGCAAAAACTTAAAAACACTTCGGAGCATGAAAAATGACAGTTAAATGCAACACAATTTTTAAAACAATACTATCAGTATTCATGTATTTGGTACTGTTTATAATTACCGCAACAGGTACAATCTATGCACAAAATCCATTAACATTAAAAGAAGCTATAGATATAGCACTCAAAAACAATAACACCTATAAAGTAGCATTATTGAAGGTGGAAGAAAACCGCTATAAGGTGCGCGAAAGCTGGGGGATGTTATGGCCAAAACTTTCTACGGATGTTTCCTATACCCGCCAATGGTATGAAGCCGGTTTCCAATCGCAGGTTGAAGGACAATATAATGTCAAAATTATTAATGGGGAGATATCTATAAATCCCGGTACATTTTATAATACATTACAATCCTCACGCAACAATTTTATTGCCAGCGAACATGATGCAAGGAGGGTAAAGGCTGATACAACTGTCACAACGCTGAGGCTCTACTATCAGATATTGCTGACAAAGGAATTGATAGCCATGCATGAGGGATCACTAAAGGCATTGGAAGAAAATTTACGTATAGTGACAATTGGCTATCAAAAGGGAACTTTTTCAAAATTGGATTTTTTACGCGCCAAGGTAGCCTACAACAACGAAAAAACACAGCTGATCAATGCAAAAAATGATTATTTAACAGTGTGCGCTACATTTAATATTCATCTAAACCGGGAAATAAATGAAGCCCTTATACTGGACGAATCTGTTTTAAAGGTGCATGATGAAGATTTACAATACCTTGTTCTTGAAGAAGCCAAAAAAAATGAGATCGTTGGACAGCTTATTGCATTGGCTTTGAAAAATCGTCCAGAACTTTTGCAATTGACTTATTCCAAGACAGCACTGGAATATGCAACCGATGCAACCTCATCCGTTTATCTATGGCCAAGTTTTTTTGTGAGCGGTAGCTATGGCTCAAGCAAGAATATATCAAAGGATGGTGGGGGAGGACTTACGCCAACAGGGGACCCAACTATAGACCCAATTTTACTGGCTATGAGTCAGGGTATGTCCGATAGTTTTGCTCCCAGTGGCTGGAACGACAACTGGATGATAACCTTTGGTGCTACCTATAAGTGGGGTGGATGGTCACCACTGGATAGCACCCATGCTAAAGCTAAACAGTTAGAAAGCCAAACAAATCAGATAGATTTACAACTACAGGATTTTATTAAAAGCATACGCCTTGATATCCAGAGTGGATTTTTAAAATTGGAATCAGCGTCAAACTCTATCTATTCACAGCAGGGTAATGTGGAAACTGCCGAAGAATCCTTAAAGACTGCTACCATACAGTTTAGAAATGGTATTATTGATAATTCAAAATTTTTAGAAGCAAATGTAGCTCTTATCCAGGCTAAAACATTGTATATTCAGGCATTATATGATTATAAGGTATCACAGGCCGAATTGAATAAGGCAACTGGTATTGATTATTTTACAATTCAATAATTGCTAAACGAACCATGGAGGTTTTATAATGAAAAAAGGCAGAGCAAAAACAATCTTAACTATTGTTGCTATTATAATTGCACTCATTGCATCCTATAGATTGGTCATGTTTGTAGTTGAGTTAATAAATCCCCAAAAACAGGTGGAAGAGGAGCATGTTGTCGCTGTTAAGGCTGCAAAAGCTGTTCGTATGGATATCACAAAGACCCTTGATCTAAGCGGTGATATTGTTGGCAAAGAGGTTGTTCATGTATTTCCACAGGTACCAGGCAAGGTTATGGAGATTCAGGTAAAAGAAGGGCAATATGTTAAAAAGGGGCAGGTTGTATTCAAGATAGACAGAGACATAATTGGAATGGAATATATGCCGGCTGTGGTAGAGTCACCATTAACAGGCTATGTTGGCACCATCATGGTGGACAGAGGCATGTCGGTTACTACACAAACCCCACTTGCGCAGGTGGTAACCATGAATCAGGTTGAGGCTGTGGCACAGCTTATTGAGGAGCAGATTAACATGGTTCAAATTGGTATGAAGGCTAAGGTGCGCGTAGTATCATTCCCCAACACCTCTTTTACGGGAACGGTGTACCGAAAAACTGCATTGCTTGATGCAGCAAGCAGAACACAGGAGGTACGTATACTTATTGATAATCCTCAGTTAAAACTGAGGCATGGCATGTTTGCAGATATTCAGATAATACTTGGCTTTGTTAAAAAGGCTGTCATTATCCCGTCCGACTGCATTATGAGCGATGCTTCTGGCAATTACTATGTGTTTAAAGTAATCGACAACAAGGCATTTAAACAATCAATAACACCAGGCTATGTACACAAAAACATAACAGAGGTTGTATCAGGTATCAATGATGGAGATGTTGTGGTAACATTAGGAAAAGAAAATGTAAAGCACGGCGTTAAACTGCTGGTATACATGGAAGAGATTAATTATTAAGCGATAGCATCATTATAAGGAGTTTCATGGTATGAAAATTACAGATATTTCTGTTAGCAGGCCAGTAACAGTTAGCATACTGTATATTGGTATTATTATACTCTCAGTTGTGAGTTATTACTTTATTGAATTAGACTTTTTCCCTGATGTTGAATTCCCTATTGCTGTAGTATACGTTGAATATGAAAATGTAGGACCAAAGGAGATAGAAAACTCGGTGACCAAACCTCTTGAAGAGGCAGTAGGGTCCGTTAATAATGTTGATTATGTTACTTCCGTTTCCAAAGAAGGCATGTCCTCAATCACCATTAAGTTCCAGTGGGGTACTGACATGGTAGAGGCAGTAGCCGATATCCGCGAGCGCATTGACATGGTACGAAGTAGACTGCCTGAGGGTATTGAAAACCCGGTAACTGTAAAATTTGATATATCAATGCTTCCTATTATGGGACTGGCAATAACCGGAGAGCGCGAGCGGTCATATATCAAGAAATATGCTGAGGATAATATAAAGAATCTTATAGAGCAAACTGATGGTGTTGCTTCGGCACAGGTTGTAGGAGGTGAGGACCTTGAAGCTAAGGTTGAGCTCATTAAGAGCAGAATGGATGCCTATAGATTATCGATTGACCAGATTATACAGACACTTGCCCTTGAAAATCAAAATATAGCCGGTGGTGACATCAAAACCGCGTACACAAAATATACATTCCGTACCGAGGGTGAGTTTAAGTCCCTGGATGATATGCGCAACATCGTCGTTGCAGTGCGCAACAATACGCCAATCTATTTACGCGATATCGCTCGTGTTTCATTTGAGCCTGGCGAGGTAAAGGATATTGTACACATCAATGGTGAAAATGGTACGGTAATGCTTATCCAGAAACAGTCGGGCAAAAATACTGTTCTGACTGTTCGAAATGTTTACAAAAAATTGGAATCGATAAAGCCAACACTTCCTGCAGGCTTTGATATACGTCCTATCTTTGATCAGGGGGAGATGATACAGTTCTCAATACAAAACCTTTTAAATAATCTTATTCAAGGAAGTATTATATCTATTGCTGTTGTTCTGCTTATATTGCGTAATATCAGGGCATCACTTTTAGTAGGGTTATCAATACCAATATCCGTTATCACCTCATTTGTTTTGATGTATTTATTTGATCTATCTCTCAACATGATGTCACTGGGCGGGTTGGCAATTGGTGTTGGTATGGTTATTGACAATGCTATAGTTGTAACCGATAATATTTTTCGATATCGTGAAAAAGGGGCGCGCCTTAATGAGGCATCAAAACTTGGAACGGATGAGATGGGGGGAGCAATCACAGCCTCTACCCTTACCAACCTTGTGGTATTTGTGCCATTTATGTTTAGTGCAGGGTTAGCCGCTCAGTTGTTTACCGATATGGCATTGACCATTACATTTTCAATGATGAGTTCATTGTTTGTTGCTTTAACCCTTATCCCCATGCTCATTGCAAAGTTTGTACCTACAATAGAGCATCACTATACCGGCAGATCAAATGTTCTACAGCCTCTATTTGATAAAAGTGAAAAATTCTTCATTGATTTAGAGAACTTTTATGGCAAAGCAATAAACTGGGCACTGGATAATAAAAAAAAGGTTATTGGCTTTGTTGGCATAACCTTCCTTATTGGTTTAATATTGATACCACTGTCGGGGATGGAGTTTATGCCTGAACGCGACGATTCCAGAATAACCATAATGGCAACCCTTCCTATAGGGACCAATCTTGATGAAACTACTAGAATTATGAAACTAATAGAAGAGCGCACATTGCCAATATTTAAAGAGGAAGAATTAAAGGTAGTCATGGTTAGGGCAGGATATGGAAAGGGAACCAATGCAGCATTTAATGATTTAACTGACTATAAAGCAAGGATCCAGATAGAATTAAAGATGCGAAAATACCGCGAACGATCAAAGGCTGAAATACGTGATATTTTGCGAAAGGCATTACAAGGAATCCCAGGGGTTACCTATAACTTTACCTACCAGAGCAGGGGATCAAGTTCAATAGGAATGGGTTCTGAAGGAGCCACCATCTCCATTGAGGTATATGGTTATGACTTTGAACAATCCAATCAATATGTTCAGAGTATTACAAACAGTATTAAAAACATACCTGGTTTAAAAGATATAGATATATCCCGTGAAGAAGGCTTACCCGAAAAGGTAGTGGTGGTCAACAGGGAAAAGGCATCAAAGATGGGCATCAATGCCTATCAGGTTGCCAATCTTATCAAGGACAATGTTTCTGGTTTTGTAGCCTCTCGCTATCGTTTTGAGGGTGATGAGTACGACATCAATGTGCGATTGCGCGAGGCTGATAGGCAAACGGTTGAACAGATTAAGTCATTGGAAATTGACACTCCTATGGGAAAACGAATAAAGATAGGGAGCATAATTGATGTTATTGACAAAACAGGGCCAACTGCTATAGACAGAAAGAATCACGAACGGGTAGTATACATTAACTGTAAGGCTGAAGGAAGAGCTCTCAGCACTGTTGCTGCAGACATCAACGAAGCGCTCACAAAAATACCAAAACCACAAAATTTTTATGTATCAATTGGTGGATCGTATGAGGATATGCAGGATACCTTTAATGATCTGCTGCTGGTATTAATTCTGGGTGGCATACTAACCTATGTTATTATGGCAGCACAGTTTGAATCACTGATCAGGCCATTTATCATAATGTTTTCAGTTCCTACCTGTATGTTTGGTGTTTCATTATTCATGTTTTTAACAGGTTCACAGTTCAGTGTTGCTACACTTTTAGGTATCATTATGCTGGTAGGTATAGTGGTCAATAATGCGATAGTTCTTGTGGATTATACTGATATTTTAATACAACGGGGATGGGGTTTACGCGAAGCGCTGGTTGAAGCCGGAACAAAACGACTCAGGCCAATTATGATGACTACCCTCACAACTGTACTTTCGCTAATCCCTATGGCATTCAGTGGCGGTGATGGATCTGAAATGTCACAACCAATAGGCAGAGCCGTTATGGGTGGCATGAGTACGGGATTTATTTTTACACTTATATTTATTCCTGTTATATACATGATCGTTGAAACCAGGCGTGAAAAGTATTCGGCAAAACATAAAGCAAAGTTTTAAGGGGGAATTACCATGGTGATGTTATTTATTGTATATCACAATGCTGTTGATGAAGAGGTTGTTGAGATAACAAAAAAGTATGCAAAAGGGTATACAAAGTTTGTAGGTGTACTGGGTGAAGGGAATAAAGAGCCACAATTAGGGACGCATATATGGGGAGGGCTTAACAACTGTTTGATGGTAGCAATAGAAGATAATAAAATGAAAGATGCTATTGCGTCCGATATAGCATCTTTAAAGGTTAAATTTAAAGATGCTGGCGTTAGTATCTTTGTAATGCCATTAAAAGAGATGCTTTAAACATAGAGTGTTGTAAAGGGGATTGTCGGTTTACCGTCAATCCCCAATGTTGCAAATATTATCTTTTGATCATCCTCATCCTCAAAGCTTATAATATCAATACACTCAGCATACTGTTCTTTTATCCATTGGACATACATCCTTGCACAACCTTTTGCCACAACAGCCGGCACAGGATAGGCAAAATGATAATTTGTAATTTCATTATAATTGCTGCGCAACAGTTTAATGATAGGATTAATACAGCGGTAATGCTCTTTTGCTCTGAGATATGTTTTCAATGATTCAAATACCTGGAAGATGCGCACAGGCAGCTTGTCATAGGTATCCTGAAAATGCATCATTCTGAAATAAAAGCTATTATGTGTGGCCGTAAAAAGTTTGCTGGCAATATCCTCATCGTTAAGGACTGCATCATAAATAAGGACAATTGTGCAGAGCATGGTGTCCCATGGATACTGCTGGATTATTAATTCTACGGCATGTTCAATTTGCAGGTAACTATCGCACAGCAAATAAAAGGTACCATGACTTGTTTGCATATAATTAAATACTTCTATAGGGATGGCACGGTGCTTTGTAAGGTCAATGTAAGCTCCCGATACAAGTTCCCCCTGTTTAAAAATGAACGATGGCAGGTATGGGGTGTCAAAGGTAAATCCTGTAGTGTCTTCAAAATAATGTGTTATGGCAGTCATATCTTGCTGTGTAAAATTGAATCCTTCAATGAAGTAATAGGGTGGCTTTTGCATGAATGTTGCACCTGCAGCAATTGCCTCATCATACAGAGTAGTACCCGGCAACACCATAAGTGGGTAAAGTTCCAGCTCATTCCCAAGCCCTGCATCAAGCAGAGTGGCCATTGTTGTATAAAATGATTCAGGGGTATCATAGGGAAGCCCGGGTATTATGCCAACCTGGAGTGTCAGGTCTGCATCTTTTAAATGGAATATCCCCTGTAGCTCTTTTTCTGGATTTGTTTTTCTGCCAATCTTTTGTAAACATTTTTTGTTTAATGTCTGAATGCCTACCTCAGCACTACGGAAATTGGCTTTCTTCAAGGTCATAGCAATATTCCTATTAATGGTATCAGCCCTGAGCTCAGTATGCAGTGAGACAGAAAATCTGCTGGATATCAGTGTTTGCAAATAATCCCTGAATTGCGGGGATTGATTAAATGTAGGGGCCAAAAGATACAATTCCTGTATTTCATCGCTCATACTTTTTTGTATGATATCGGCAAGCTTGCGCGGTGGCAAAGCTCTGACCCTGCTGGTATTTTTGGAATAGAGGCAGTAGGTACATTTGAAAGGGCATCCACGTATCATTTCAACGCTCAGGCTTTTATCATGCATTGGTTTCAGATAGCCGGCGGTATACGGTTCCACCATCTGTGACAGTG
>JAKPOE010000306.1 GCA_029548025.1 Spirochaetota bacterium | reverse complement strand
TGCATGAAGAGGTAAGCAGTGTGCGCTTACACTGCAGTTGCGATTGGAACCATTGCTCGCACAGGTTGCCAAATTTGCCATCGCCAGAAATTTTACCGCTTTGCAATGCCTGTTTTATGTATTGCTCTTCGTTGCCGGTATGTGGTGGTTTATTAAAGGGAATAAAGATGTTATGGGTATCCATAGTTTTAAATTATTTTATTATTGTTATCGTAGTTAATATACTACTATCTATTCCATTTCAACTTTAATAAGTTCATTAATACTATTAATGCAGTCAACCATATTATTGTATGAATCAAATTTTAAAAATACAATCCCAAATTTGTGAGTTAAATAATCCGTAACAGTTTCGCCGGTTGTGTACCATTCAAATTTTTCCAATATGTTATTGTTTATTTCATGGCTATAGACTATCTTCTTTACGATACCACATTTATTAGGCATTATACAATGGCGTATAAAATTACCATTAATTGGTGATTGCTGTATACCGGTAATATCTAAACCTGCAAAAGCGCGGACAATATATTCAGAGTATGGAATACCGGTAGCATACTCAACCAGTTTAAGGTATAAGTCGCCGGGTGGTCTTCTGCATATTTCAGTTATGTAAGGTTTATCATCTTTTAAAATAAATTGCGTGTGGAAAATACCATCATGTAAAGAAAGAATTTCCGCCATTTTTTGATACACAGCGCAAAGCTGTTGAATAGCTTGTTTGGGTACACTTCCTGGACAGTATGCGCCAGCAACAAGATATTTGTTTAAGTAATAGTATTCGTTGTCAAAAAAATAGAAGGCTACCTTTTTGTTTTTTAAAAACACAGAAAGTCCATGATATGATCCGTCAATAAATTCTTCTATTACTATTTTTTTTTGACGGGAAATAGATAGTGCTTTAATAATGGCTTGTTTTGCTTCATCATACGTTGCTATTCTGGATATACCTTTCCCTCCTGTTAAATCAACAGGCTTTACTATGAGCGGCAATTGTAATGCTTCTATTGATTGCAGTGCATCTTCAACATTATCAAAGTTTGCTGCAACAGGCGATGGAAAATTATATTGTTTCATAAATTCGCGAAATTTGTTTTTGTAATGAATTGTTCTGGTTACTTCAAGAGTATCAAATGTTTTAAAGCCAAGTTTTTCAGCAACATACGAACAGGTTATTGCCGAAAAGTCATTGCAACAGGGGCATAGCGCATCAACTTTCTCATCAATGGCTATCGATACTATTTGTTCCATATTGGAGTAATCCGCTTTAATGTATTTATCAGAGTATTGGTGTCCTAAATCTTCTTCACGCGTGCCAGTAGTAATAACAAAATAGCCCAATTTTTTTGCTGCTAAAATTAATGGAATATCTGAATGGCTTCCTCCTGCTATCAATAACTTTTTCATTGTTTGATTCCTGATTTTTAAGCTATAAGCATCAATATTGTTTTACAATATCAGCAATTTTAAAGGCTAACTCAACAGATTGCTCTGCATTAAGCCTTGGATCGCATAATGAAGTGTAGTTGTTATCTAAATCTTCTTCTGATAAAGCACGCAATCCACCAATGCATTCAGTTACATTATCGCCAGTCAATTCTATATGAATGCCTCCCGGGATAACTTTTTCATGTATACAAATTTCCCAGAATGATTCAATTTCTTTTACTATGTCTTCAAAACGCCGCACTTTGCGATTATATTTATTAACATACGTATTACCATGAACTGGATCGCATATCCATACCACATTATTTTTTTTGCGTTTAATATGTTTTATTAAAACTGGAAGTTGTTTGTTTATTGTAGGTATACCAAAGCGAGTAATAATGCATATTTTTCCTTGTTCATTAGCAGGATTAAGTTTATCAATTATACAAATTAAATCTTCATCGTTATAATCCGGTCCAACTTTAATACCAATAGGATTATTGATCCCACTCAAAAATTCAACCTGAGAACTATCGCAATGACGGCTTCTGTTGCCTAACCACAACATATGAGCACTGGTATCATACCAATCACCGGTGGTTGTATCAATCCTTGTAAGTGCTTCTTCATATTCAAGTATTAAAGCTTCGTGTGATGTATAAAAGTTTACTTCATTAAATTGAGGATTATTTACATCCAGCCCCAATGCTTTCATAAAGTTAATTGCTTTTGTTATGTTTATAACAATTTCAGAATATTTATCCATTATAGGAAAATTTTTGAAGTAATGCTTTTGCCAATCTGTGATTGACTGAAGGGATGCGTATCCTCCCTTTGTAAATGCTCTTATTAAGTTTAATGTTGCTGCTGATTTATAATAAGCTTCCAATATCCTTTTTGGGTCATGTTTACGATATTCCTGTGCGGGCAAAAAGCTATTGATCATATCACCTCTGTAAATTGGCAATTGAACATTATCCACTATTTCAAATTCATTTGAACGTGGTTTTGCATATTGACCCGCAATTCTTCCAATTTTAACCACTCTTTTATTTGTGATGTAAGTTATAATCATAGACATCTGTAAGATAATACGTATGAGATTATGGATTCTGGGTCCCTGACAATCTACAAAACTTTCAGAACAGTCACCGCATTGTAGCAAAAATGCATCTCCCCTTGATATGTCAATTAAGTCTTTTTTCAGAGATCTGGTTTCACCAGCAAATACCAATGCCGGCAGTTTGCTTAATTCCTGTAAAACATCTGCTAAAAGTCCGGTGTCATACCAATTGGCTTTTTGGTAATAATTAAAATTTTGCCATGATTTTTTTGTCCATTCAGTATACATACTTTTTATTTAGATGCTTTTACCATGTAGTGTAGTGTAAATTTATTTTGTTTATCATAACCATCGATACAATTAAGAATTATTGGGATAAGCAGTACAAATAAAAGATATGAAATGATTTCAAAAGGTAGCAGTAAAATTCGTATTATTTTGCTTTTTATTGTCCAGAACAAAGCTTTAGGCAAAAAGGTAATTCTGTTTGCCAGATAGCTGAAATAACCTGATGTTGGTTTGATATCATTAATGAAAAAATGGGCCTTTTCCAGCAAGTATGATATCCCGTAATTTGTATAGCGAAAATAATCGTATGGTTCTTGATGCAACCACCATCCCTGCGGTACAGTAAGGTACAATGAACCGCCAGGTTTTAAAACTCTATAAAATTCAGAAATTACATTGAATGGTTCTTTTACATGCTCCAGAACATTTATACAAATAATACTGTGGAAGACATTATTTTTAAATGGCAATGTTTCAAGATTACTCAATACATCTAATTTGCTATAGTCCCAGTTTATATCGCCTACACTAAGGTCAGTGGCAATATATTTTTGTTTATTAAAGAAGCCTTTATAGTGGCACTGCCCGGCACCTGCGTCAAGGATATATGATCCTTCCGGTGACTCCTGTGAGCATTTATAAATAAATTCTTTTCGTTTAAAGGTGTCAGGATCGATCATCTTATTTATAAAATCAGGAAGCTGTGATAAAGATAGATTGTTTAGGTGTGATAGTAATTTATTAATAATCATAGCAAGCCAACTTTGAATTTTAATAATAACATTGTTGTTACAAATTAATCTGGTAAAAAATATAAAACAGTTTCGGTAATCCCTTCGGTATAATGGCGTAAATATACTTTATATGATTTATTAATGGATAAAACTTGCTCAGGAATTTTCCATAAATCATCAGGTTTGTGATATGCGCACACCGCCAATGATGGCTGGTAATTTTTAATAATTTTTTCACAACCTTCCAGTACACTTGACTCATAACCCTCAACATCCATTTTAATATACTGGATAGGTTCAAAAATGATATTGTCAAGCCTATCTACATAAATTATTTTTGTACCACTAGAATCTATCTTTGAACTTGACCCATTAATACAAAAATTTGTATTACCTTTAGCGTTTGACAATCCCATTTCATAATACTGTATTCCTGAAAAATCTTTCAACAGTTCTTTTGCTATTTCCATATTTGTTATGTCAGGTTCAAAAAAATATATATGTTTATAATGAGGATTTCTTTTTATAAATTCACGGCTTGTAAATCCATCAAATCCACCTATATCAACAAATACATCACATGTTGCAATATTCAGTATTGCATCAAAGTATTGTTGATCCTGAATGTTTTTAAAACCATGCATATTAGATAAATCATACGACAGTCTGAAATTTATTATCTTTTCAAATTCTTGTTTGGATTGTTCATCAGATAAAATAGAATATACCCATTCATACTTTGATCTATTATTGTCAAAGTCTTGAATAAAACCATCCCAGAAGGTAACATTTGGGAGCTTTAAACGCGAGTATTTATAAAAGGCAAAATAATCAAGATGTTCAACACCCTGTTCATTTAATTTATTTTTGGCTGTCAGAGGCCTTCCTAATATTACTACATTTACAACTAAAGCGTTTTTTGGTATTGTTTCAGTTTTATAAATTGGTTTCCCTAAATGTACTGTAGTTGTTGTATAATCATCAATAAAACCGTCAATATCCATTGCTTCTGCAATCGAATTGGCAAACTCATTAATTCCAAAAATCAACTTTGGTTGCTTTGAATGTTTAAACTTTTCACAAAAATCTATTACTTCATAATTGATATTTTGTTTATGCACTGGAATCATATAACTTCTTCCAATTTTATGAATGCTTTTTCTTTTGCTGAAAGGTTTATCGTATTTAAAAGGTTTAATCCTTCAAGTGCGATATCTATATCAAAAGTATAATTTACAGGAGGGTCTTCGTGCTGTTGATAATGTTGCAATGTATCAGCAATATCTTCATATAAATTTGCAAAAGCTTCAATAAAACCTGCAGGATGTCCTGCCTTAAACCGGTTATACCGGGGTAAACATGTTACCTCAACAAGGTTGCTTACACGATCAACTATCTGTATGTTCCCCTTGTTATCACATACTATAAGCTTTTCAGGTTCCATTTGATACCATTCAGCCGAACCATAAGTGCCAAAAATTCTTAATCGCAATCCATTCCTGTGTCCACAGGCAGATTTACTGTACCACATGTTGCATATCATGTTATCCGAATATTTAATAATGCTAATAACATTATCAACTACCTGTTTAAAATGACCAAAAGAATTTTCAACGGCAACAACCTCTAATGGTTTTTTTTGTGTTAAGAAATAAATTAAACTATGCAGATGTACTCCCAGGTCAAGGGATACAGTAGGTATATCATAATCTTTTTGTCGCCATGGTTGGGGGTATATTGGGCTACCATTTTTATCAACTTTTATAAAGGTTTCCTGCGGCATTTCAATGTGTATTTGGTTAATATCCCCTAATATTCCCTTGTTTATCATATGTTTTAATTCTCGTATCATGGGGTAACCTGTGTAATTAAAGGTTACTGTTAAAAAGTTTTTATATTTATGTATTAGCTGTTTAATCTTTTTACCTTCTTCCAGCGAAGAAACAAGTGCTTTTTCACATATTATTGCATACTGATTTTTTATTGTCTCTTCTAAAATTTCATAATGCGATGGGGTTGGGGTTAAAATAACAATGGCGTCAATTTTATCTTTTTCATTCTCTAAAAGATCTTTCCAGTTAAAATATAATCTTTTTTTGTCCATATTAAAGTATTCAGCCGTTTGTATATTTATATCATTATGTCTGCTAAAACAGCCCGCCACAAGTTTAAAGTGCCCATCCATTTGTGATGCTATCTTATGGGTAATACCAACTGCCGAATTTAGTCCACCGCCTATAAATCCAATAGTAAAGGTTGTATCCATGTAATTATTCCTTAAATGTTGTAGCTGCTATTATATATAAAGGCCTGTTTTTTGCTTCATCATATATTTTATTAAGGTATAAACCAATAATACCCATGCAGGCAATAATAATACCACCAAGAAAAAAAATTGAAACCATCAAGCTTGTCCACCCGGTTACAGGGATTGAAAAGATATAAAATTGTATAACAAGAAAAATAGCATATAAAAATGAGAGAAACGATAACACAAAGCCTGATGTTAAAAACAATTTCAATGGTTTATCAGAATGTGATATAATGCTGTCAAGAGCTAATGTAAATAATTTTTTAATGCTATAGCTTGATTTACCTTTCTTTCTGTTGGAATGCTCTATAGCAATTTCAATCCTTTTAAACCCTACCCAGATTGCAAACAAACCAAATGAACGGGTATGCTCTTTAAAACTCTTTATACTATTAATAACTTTATGGGAGTATATGCCAAAATTACTGATGCTTCCATCTATATTTGTATCAGTTAGATACGAGTAGATTGTGAAAAATAGTTTTGAGGTAATCTTTTTTATAAATGTATCTTTCCTTTCCACTCTCTTTCCCACTACAATATCGTATCCTTCCTGTGCCTTATTATACAATTTAACAATCTCTTCGGGTTGGTCCTGTAAATCAGCATCCATAACCAC
>JAKPOE010000294.1 GCA_029548025.1 Spirochaetota bacterium | reverse complement strand
CGACGCACGGGTAAGTAGATGGATAAGTGCAGATCCAGCGTTAGAGAAATACATACCAAAACCTAACGATTACAACACAGAGCATGATTTTTACTGGTACATATTCAATGATGCCAGTGGAAAGTTGCCGGGAATGGGAGGTGTATTTAATTCTATTAATATAAACGTATATTGTTATGGCGGATTAAATCCAGTAAAGTTTGTGGACCCCGATGGGAACGATGTTGTTGGATTTGTTTTAAATGCAAATCTTACATTAGGGATGGGAAGTAAAGGGCAAATTGGTATAGTTTTAGATGATAAAAATAATATATGGGTATTTGCTTCAGCTAATATAACATTAGGATTTAATCTTTCGTATTTTGGTGGTTCAGTATTAGTATCATCTGCCAGTGATGCCAAAACATTTTTAGAACAACAATATATTACATTTGAGGCAGGAATAGGAGCTATATCTGGAGAGGTGGGAATAACTAGTTCAAACACAGGAGTAGATTATTTATTAAGTTTTGGGATATCAACATCAAGTAACAACAAATTTAATAACCTGTTTAGCAACCTCTTCTCAAAAAAGAGTTATGCACAATTTCTTGATATTGGATTTAATTTTAATTTTTGTGCAAATGAGACACAATCAATTAAAAAGGAGAATATTTCCAATCCTAAAGAAGCATTATTATTGCTAAATAAAATGAAAGAAATCATTAAGCCCGATGATAATAGCAAAGTAGGACAAATGATCAATAATGCAATAAAATATTATCAAGATATGCTAAAGGAAAAATAAATGAATTGGGGTTAGTAAATGCATGGAAGGAAAAGTAATTTATGATATAATCAATGAAGGTTACACTGAATGGTCTTTCATATTGAAAGGTTTTACGTTTTTAATTTTATTATTAATTTTAGCAAACACAATAAATTACTACCTATCTAAGGAAAAAAAGATAGAATGTAAAGGTGTTCTTTGGAGTATATTTGCTGTGTTTATATTTACTTTATTTTCAGTAATATGGATACTACTAACATATCCACCCTATAAGATTGCAAAAGAAGCGCGAATTAGAAATGAATATAAAATAGTATCTGGGCGAGTAAGGAATATAGAATTGAGATATGGCAAGATTCCATCACAAAAATTCTATGTAAGGGATGTATTATTTTGGGTAGAAGATGGAGGGTATCATCCGGGATATAATAAAACTATACAGAAAGGTGCGCCATTTTACACAGGGGAATGTTTGATGATATGGTATTATGAAGTTGGTAGTGATAACGCTATCTTACGTTTAGAGGTGTTAAAAGATGACGATTGCTCAAAATGAAGATAATTTATACGGTGGAAATAACACCATATCTTTGTGGGCAACACACGGGTGGCAAGCGTGGTGAAACATATTGAAGAAAAGCAACCAGCTACTTATTTTTACGCCAGTGACCATCTTGGTTCAAGCAGCGTGCTGACAAATAACGCTGGTTCGTACCACGAGCGTATTGAGTATCTGCCGTATGGTGAAACATGGGTTGAGGATAAGGCAACCAGTGATGGCTGTGCAACGCCGTATAAATTCACCTCAAAAGAATTGGATACGGAAACAGGGTTGTACTATTTTGGTGCACGATATTACGATGCACGGGTAAGCAGGTGGATAAGCGCCGACCCGGCGCTTGCAGAAGGGAAGTATTTTCCAAAACCTAATGATTATGATACGGAGCATGATTTCTATTGGTACTTACAGCAGGATGGCAGCAAAAAATTAGCAGGATTGGGAGGGATGTTTAATGCAGTGAATATGGATGTGTATCATTACGCTGGGGATAATCCTATACGATTTGTTGATAATAAAGGAGAAGATGTTTTTGGTACACTTTTTGAAGTGTCATTAACTGGTGCTATAGGATTTAGATATCAAAGTGGTTATGCAATTGATTCTGATTTGAATGTTTATAAATTTTCGGGTTTTAATGTAACAAATGG
>JAKPOE010000287.1 GCA_029548025.1 Spirochaetota bacterium | reverse complement strand
TCCAGTACCTTCGGTCTTAGACGATATTACTTCAATAAGTGTTACGATAACAGCATCTGATATGGGGACAATAACTGAAGAAATACCACTGGGAACGGGCAGGATAACACTGGAGGTGCCGGCAGGCATTCAGCGCACCTTTGAAGTGGTTGCAATTGATCCTGACAATCGAAGATTTTACGGTGGCATTGCAACGGTTGACCTGTCAGCAGGACAGCAGGTTGCGCTGAATATTAAGATGGGGGAGTTAACAATTGTTGAACCATATTGGGATTATATTGATTCATTTGTTCGCATTAGGTATAATACTGATTATCCAGAACCACAGTATTTCAAAGTATATAAAAATGTAGGAGATTTGGAACCGATTTTAGTTTTATTGGATACCATTTTATCAAGTTCATTACCTTCTGAATCTGGAGAAGGACAAACAATTTATTCCTATACAAATTCCAAAATAAATGAGGATAATTATAGTGCATTTTACATTAGTGCAGTAAGTATGTACGGTGAGGGTGAACCTTATCAAATTTCTGAATAGCAAATTATTTTGCAAAAAGGAGGAAAACAATGAAGCTTTTCAATACAGTACTTGTTATTACCGTAGTGCTTGTGTTTACAGCAAGCTCTGCATTTGCTGCCATTACCGTGGTAAGCGTTAAAGGTGATGCCCTGTACAGCGATGGTGGCGCATACAAACCGCTGAAAAAGGGACAGCAGCTTAAGGAAGGTACGCGCATACAAACAGGCACAAAATCGCAGGCTGTGCTTGATATTGACGGACATATGGTAACCATAAAGGCGCTGACGCTTATAAAAGTGTATAAAAATATTGCCACACAGGATGAATCAACAAACAGCCTTGGTTTAAAATATGGCAGTATCAATGCTAAGGTAAAGAAACTTCCAAAGGTAAAAACAAGCTTTTTAATTACCACGCCGGTTGCAACATCGTCGGTGCGGGGCACCGAACAGAATACCAGTAATGGTCCACTTTTTGGTATGCAGGTATTTGTCCCCGAGGGACAGCTCAATGTAATGTCCAATGGCGAAAATAGAAATGTACGAGGCGCTTTAGGATATAACAAGAAAGACGGTGACCCGCGTTCAGATAATGTAAGCAATCCCATGCAGAATAATTTTATCGGGAGGTTGAATCCCGACAATCTTACCGATGAAGAAAGGGATATGCTTAATCAGTATGGCGACCAGCTTGTAGATTCCACACAGACGCCAGCCGACATACTGGATAACACCAAGGGGAATGCAACGGTAGATATGAATTTAATATGGCAGTAATAACCTCACCCTTAATCCCTCTCCTTATAAAGGAGAGGGATTATTTTTGAGATGAGGTCTTTCCCCCCTGCCTTACGAAGGAGAGGGGGCAGGGGGGGTGAGGTTATACCAACAAAGGAGGTCTTATGCGAATTATCTCTATTACTATAATGTGTTTGTTTGTTGCAACCGCTGGATTTTCGCAGAGCGCTATCGTTGCAGTCAATATATCACAAAAAACACAGGCAACGGTTGAAGATGCCGTAAAGCTGTTTATGTTCTCCACGGTAGGGAGCATAACCGTTTATGAAAAGGATGCTCCCATGCTCATTGACAAGGGAATCCTCCCACGCCTTTATGATCCCAATACGCCGGTCACCATGGGTATTGTTGCATACATGATGGCAAAGCAGGCAAATATAAAGCACTCGCTTATGTTCAATATATTTGGCGGACAGCGCTATGCAGTTTTTGCCTGTATTGCCGCAGGGTACCTGCCTAAAAATGCTGGCGAACAGTATAAACTAAGCGGTGTTGAACTCATAGAGATCATGGGCAGGTTTGGAGGCGATGAATGAAAAGGTTATTACTGTTATTGCTGGCGATAGTTACTGTGCATTGTGGCACCCTCCTTTTTGCCCAGGAGGAATATATTCCCCTGCCTGATGTTGCCGCTGACCCTGATTTAGCAGTTGCCGAAAAACCGCTGCAACCGTTCACCTTAAATTATGGCGGATGGATTACCCCTGTGGTCATGGATCAGCGTACTTCAGATACTGATTTGATGACGTCTGTCACCACGGCAAGGATATGGTTAACCACTACCTTGTGGTCAGGTGCCAGCCTCTATGTTCGCGTTAAGGACAGCTATCTTGCAGTGATACGTGAGGATGATGTTGATATTGACAACACAAGCAATGTATTTGATCTGGACATCGCTGCAGTAACCATCCCTGTTATAAAAAATAACCTGCGGCTGGTGCTGGGAAGAAAATATTATGTTACCGGTGCAGGGCTTGTTTTAAATGGCCGCGGCGATGGCGGCGAGGTGCAGCTGTATACCAGATTTGGCGACCTGAAAGCATTTGGCATGTACAGCGGGCTGCTCAATAAGGATGACAACCCCTATGGATTAAGCTCACGTGATATTGCTGATGGCGCAAAGCGTATTTTTGCATCGGCGCAGTATTCCAAAGATTTTTTATATAACAATACAGTGTATGTATACGGACTTATGGAGATAGACAGGCAGGATGAGGATGATGTTAAATCTGATTATGACGCACAATATATTGGTGCAGGCGTTAAGGGTGTTATAAGCGATAAGCTGACCTATTACGCTGAATATGTATATCAGATGGGAACATCGTATGCTACAATAGCGCCAGGTGTTGAGGAAGAAAACGATATCAAAGCAATGGCAGTATTAGCAGGTTTGCGCTATTACTGGAATGTTGCTTACAAGCCTTTTATCAATTTACAGTATGCCTATGGTTCAGGCGATAAGGATGCTAAAAGCTACAGCAATGCAACCGGTAATACAGTAGACGATGATAATCGATTTATGTACTTTGGTACCTTTTTAGGTGGTTTTGCACTGCGTCCACAGCTTGGGAATTTGCATGTTATCCGTCCCGGTCTGGGAATTTCCCCATTCTATAAGTTTGGGGACCGGATAAAGGCTATGAACCTTGTTTTTTACTATTCGTACTACATGAAGGATGAAAAAGAATCGCCTATCGGTGGCGGTGAAGCAGATTTGCCGGAAAGCTTTGTAGGACAGGCTGTTGATGTTATGCTGCGCTGGCCCATATATTATGACCTATCATTCTTTGCAAATTATGGATTATTTTTACCCGGTGATGCTTATCCATCAGACACACCAGAACGCCATTTCATCATGGCAGGGGTAAATATTGTGTTTTAATGAAGAAAATATTATTTCATCATAAAAAATCAGAGAGCATGGTGCTCTCTGATTTTTTATTATACATTTTTAAAAAATGCATTATCCTGTACATCAGTTTATTATGATACGTTATGTTTTATTAAAAATATCCTGTAACAATGTTACAATCCAGTTGACAAATACAACTATCCATAATTCATATTGAAGGGTTTTCATTGTGTTATGATGATGATCTGGATTCCGGGTCAAGCATGGAATGACAGTATGGCAGGATGTCATTCTGAACAAAGTGAAGAATCTCATCGTTTTATTAAAGAATAGATTCTTCAGTTGCTAACACTTTCTTAGAGTGACCATGGTGTATAATTCTATTTCAGGAGAATGCAAATCCATGAAAATAAAACAACTATTACTTTTATTTATTATATGTATCCAGTTTATTATCATGAACTATCGCCCAAGCTTTGCTAACCCCCTTCTGGGAAATATTGCTGTAGAACAACATGTGCTGCCCAATGGTATTACCTGCTTGCTTGTTAACCGGGGCTATACGCCAACACTGGCGTTGATTATTTCGTTTAAGGTTGGATCGGTAGATGAAAATTATCAGACTGCTGGTGCTGCACATTTGCTTGAGCATATGATGTTTAAGGGTACAAAAACAATTGGCACAACGGATTATGAAAAAGAAAAAAAATTATTGGATGCGATAGAAGCCCTGGGAGAAACTATCGACACCATAACCTTAACAAATCCTGATAATGTACAATTGCCTTCATTAAAACAGCAATTGCAACAATTACAGCGGCAAGCAAATAAATACGCTGTCAATGCAGCCTATGATGCAATCTATACACAGCAAGGTGGCATTAATTTTAATGCAGGCACATCGCGGGATATGACACAGTATTATATTGAGTTACCCTGCGAAGCGCTGGAGCTCTGGGCAAAGTTAGAGTCAGAGCGTATTAAGGAGCCTGTATTCAGACAATTTTACACTGAACGCAACACTGTGTATGAGGAGCGCCTCATGCGCTATGAGTCAAACCCGCAGAATAAGCTCTTTGAGGAGTTTCTTGGCATTGCGTTTTTAGCCCATCCATACAGGCACCCAACCATTGGCTATACCTCAAATATTCCGTTTTTAAAGCTAAGCCTTGTGCGTTCTTTTTATTTCAGCCATTATACGCCGCAAAACATGACCATAACTGTGGTTGGCAGGCAGGATACTAAAAAAACGTTGAAGGCATTGCAAACCTATTTTGGAACAATACCACCGTCACCGTCACATGAATTTGTAGCAATAAAAGAAGCAAACAGCTCATCAAAAAGGCTTGTTACTGTTGCCGATGCAAATCCATATCTGCTCATGGGCTGGCTTAAACCCACCATGCCTCATTATGACGATTATGTATTTGATGTTATTGCCAGCATACTATCAGATGGGAAAAGCTCACGGCTTTACAAAACGCTTGTACTGGACAAACAATTGGTTTCATCGGTGGATGTCTATAATGGTTATCCCGGTTCGCGCTATGATAATCTGTTTATCATAGAAGCAGTGCCAAAGGATTCAGTTCAATGTGATGCAATTGAAGAGGTCATGTACCAGCAGCTTGTGGATTTAACTAACACATGTTCACAACAGGAGATTGATGCTGCTGTACGCCGTCTGGAATCACAACTGGTTTTTGATATTGATACTAATCTGGGCGTTGCAAAAATTATCAGTTACTATCAAACAATTGCTGGTAACTGGCGCTATGCTATTAACTACACAGATATGATACGCAGGGTAACCTGCAATGATATTCAGCGTGTTATCAAGGCGTATTTCAATAAGGAAACGGCAAGTGTAGCTGTGTTGAAAAAGGTGCAATGAATAGGGTGTATAATTTTATTTTTGCAGGAGAAACATACTAATGAAGAAAATTTTTCGTGCAGTAATAATACTAACTATTTTTCTTTTTCCTGTTTTTGTTACGGGCAATAACCAATTTAATTTGCCACAGGTTAAAACAGTTGATTCTAATGGTGTCAGGGTATTTTATATTCAGGATAGTCTGCCGCAATGTCTGGTATATGTTTCTATGGGTGCTGGTTCATTATACGAGGATGCTTCCAATGCCGGTATAAGTCAGATGCTGGCGCTTGTTTTGTCATTGGGCGGTTCAAAAAAATATCCCGACATAAACCAGTATATGGATTCCATTGGCGGACGCTATGCGGTTAATGCATCATTTGAGGATATAACAATAACCATGCGCGTTCATGCCGGTGAGGCTGAAACAATGATTGCCATGCTTACCGATTTAATTGTGCAGCCTGATATTAATGATAAATGGCTTGCCATGGCACGATCACTTCTTCTTGAGCAGATTAAGCAAAAGCAGGACAACCCAATGGAATTAGCGTTTGAAAAAGCACGCCAGTGTGTATTTGGCAATACCGGGTATGGTTCAGTAATGACGCCTGAGTCGCTTGCTGCCATAAATACAACATCCCTTATGGATTACTGGAAACGCATTATAGCAAAAAAAAATGTTCGTATTGGTATTGTCACACAGCGTCGCTATGATGATGTAAAAAGTGGTGTAAGCGGTCTTACAGGTGCTTTTTCTGACGGCGATAGTTATGATTATAGTGTCGATATCCCGACAGCAGTAAAAAATACAAGCAGCAAAACAATCTATTTCATTGAAAAGGATATACCACAATCAACTATTGTTATGGCTACTATCGCCCCCAAAATAAAAGATCCTTATAGGTATGCTCTTGAGGTGGGTAATTACATTTTTGGTGGAGGATCGTTTAATTCGCGACTTATGAACGAAATAAGGGTAAAGCGTGGATATGCATATGCCACCGGTTCAATCATGCGATTTAGGAAAAATACAGGTTTATTTCTGGCATATGCCCAAACACAGGCTGCCACAACGTTGACAACGGTTGAACTTATGGAAACATTATTTCATGAATTTGGCAGCAGCGGCCCGGTTGATGAAGAGGTTCAGTGGGCTAAAGATGCAATGATTAAAAGCTATATCTTTACATTTGATTCATTGCGCTCAATAGCTGGTTATTATTTATGGATGGATTATCATGGATTGCCCGGCACATATATTAATGAATATCCTGATGCACTTGCTAAAGTTTCCCGAGAACAGATTTCCCATGCATGGGTAAATGCTATGAAAGGGTATATTATTGTCATAGTGGGTAACAAGCAGGTAAAAGAGCATATTGAAAATGATTTAGAAAAAAACAGGGTTGTGATTATTAACCAATAAATGCTTTACTGGTATTTATAAGCTCTTCAACCATGCCGCAGTCAGCAAGAATGGTATTAGCTTCGGTGATAGTATTATCAATAGATGTTAAAGCATCAGAGCAGGTCTGTTTTTGAAATGGGGTGAGATTTCTTTTATCTTCTATATGCTGTTGTTCAAGCAAAAATCGTATATCATTGAGCAGTTTGATGATTGTTTTATATGTTGTTTTTGTTATATACCACATCTCATAGTACTTAACGTAACGGAATTTTGACGATTCTGCAGGAATTTCATCCAGGATTTTGCGATGTTTTGTATCTAATTTTGATTGATAGTAGATGATTGAGCGAGGATAATTATTAAATTCGTTATACAGGTCGGCAATCTTTTCTAACTGCTGAATGGCATCCATATCTATATTCCTGAATAAATCGTTCATGGTATTCCATAACATCTTATCGGTATCAGCAATAATGTTTGAATTTGCAATGTTCATGATAATGCCGCTAAGACGG
>JAKPOE010000203.1 GCA_029548025.1 Spirochaetota bacterium | reverse complement strand
AAGCACCCTAACAAGCGGCATCTCAACCTTAAAGAACAGATCAAGAAGATTTTCCTGTTCTAACTTTTGATACAGGATGTGATAGAGTCGCAACGCTATATCGGCATCTTCAATAGCATACTGCGACAATTTTTGCATGGGAACCTGTGTTATGTGCTGGAGTTTTTTCCCGTCTTTAACTAATTCATCATAGCTTATTTTGGTATAATTAAGATATTCCTGTGCCAAATCATCTAAATTGTGTCGTCTCAGCCCAGGATTAAGCAAGTACGAAGCAACCATCGTATCAAAATAAATTCCTTCAAGGATAATACCGCAATGCATCATGACCAGCATATCATATTTTATATTTTGCCCAACCTTCTTGATACTTTTATCCTCAAGAACAGTTTTTAAATGCCTCAGCAAATTTTCCCCTGGGACTGCTGCCTGACTCCACAGAGAACTATCGCCAACAGGCATAAACCATCCTGAGCCTTCAGCTATAGAAAATGAAACTCCTACAAGATCAGCTTCCATTGGTTTGGCCGATGTTGTTTCGGTATCAAATGATACAAGCCCCGCTTGTTTAATCTGGACAATAACATTATGCAACGTTTCTTCGTCGGTTACTATGCAATAGCCTTCTTTTTGCTCTACCGTCATTGATTTTTCAGTTTCGCCAAGCTCTCGTACAATAGAATCCATTTCAAGCTTTTTGAAAATCTGTCGCGCTGTATCATTGTGAAGGTTGGGCGTTTTTGCATTCTCTATTGATATGGGAATATTGATATCTGTTTTTATGGTTACAAGCTGACGCGATAAATAGGCACTATCCTTCTGCGTTTCAATCTGCTCCTTTATTTTACCGGTAAGTTCATGCAAATGGTTGTAAATAGCATCCAGCGATTGATACTGTTGCAGAAGTTTTGCAGCCGTTTTTTCGCCAATACCGCGAACCCCCGGTATATTATCCACAGCATCACCGGTTAGTGCCATGTAGTCAATGATTTGTTGAGGAGTAATACCCAGCTTTTCAATAACAGTATTGGCATCAATGCTTTCAAACTCAGTAATACCTTTTTTGGCAGCATAGAGTATAACATTGGGATATGTCAAAAGCTGATACGCATCTTTATCGCCGGTTACAAGCACCACCTTATAGGTATCACTAAACTGTGCAGCTATAGAACCTAAAATATCATCTGCTTCGTAATCATCCATGATAATAACAGTAAAGCCTATTTCCTGTAAAATTGCCTTGATCTCTTCAATTTGACTTCGTAAATCATCGGGCATTTTGGCTCGCTGTGCTTTATATTCAGGATAGATTGAGAAGCGAAATGATTTTTTTGGCGGATCAAAAGCAATAATGCAATAATCAGGCTTTTGAGTTTGTAAAAGTTTCAGGAGCATCCTGAAAAATCCAAATATTGCCGAGACATTCTGTCCTTTGCTGTTAATTAAAGGATTGCGCTGCAATGCAAAATATGCTCTGTAGCAAAGAGCATGTCCATCAACCACATACAGTGTTTTTTCTGGCATAATACTTTTCTCCCATTTATCAAGAACTCAATACACGTTTAACCTTTTCAATAATCTCATCAATTTTATACATCTTTTCCCATACATCCTTCGCGCCTTTTTCTATTAATAATTCACGCATATTTTCATCATAGTAGCCGCTTATCATGACAACAGGTATTTCTGGATAATGCTGCTTTATATATTCCAGCACCTGTTCACCCGAGATACCGGGCATCATTACATCACTGATAATAAGTTTTACCGTGATAGCATGAGTGCGAATGTAATCAAATGCCTCTTCTGCATTGATAAAAGTTACCGCATGTAAACCAGCCAGATGCAAGCTTTCTTTATATAAAGAACCAATATTAGCATCATCATCTATTATCACGATTTCACCACCTAAAGCTGGTAATGATTCTTTTTTATTGTCAATAATTTTCAACGATGCTTCTACTCTATTTTCAGTTATGACTGGTAAATATATATAAAATGTGCTTCCTTTTCCGGGGATTGATACTACATCAATATATCCTTTATGCTGTTTAACAATACCATAAACTATCGACAGACCAAATCCGCTTCCTTTTTCTTTTGTAGTAAATAAAGGCTCAAAGATATGCTCAATATCCTTTTCAGCAATACCTATCCCGCTATCTTTAATAGATAGTAAAATATACTCACCTGCATGGATGGTTTCAACCTTCCCAATACGCTCATGTTCTATGGTAACATTAGTTGTTTCAATATTGATTGTTCCCCCCTCGGGCATTGCTTCTGAAGCATTGATGACAAGATTCATCAGCATTTGCTGTATCTGTGTTGTATCGCCTACTATGGTATCAACGGTTGCATGTAATTGCATGTCAACTGTGCAGCTTTTAGGCAATGCTGTCTTCAATAATAGTATACTATTTTGAATGATATGGTGCAAATGCATCTTTTGCTCCAGAAAAACTTTTTTCCGTGCAAAGGTTAACATTTTTGAAACAATATCCCTGGCATGATTACCAGCTTCAATGATCTTTGTTACCGCCTCTCTATTTTTGGCATCAACACTGGCTTCAAGCAGATTAGCATAGCCAAGTATGACGGTTAATATATTGTTAAAGTCATGTGCAATGCCGCCTGTTATCTGACCTACTATCTCCAATTTTTGTGATTGCAACAACTGTCCTTTCAGCTTTTCGCGCTCCACTAATAATCTGTTTATATCGGTAGTATCATTGACAATGCATTCAAGAGCGCTATTGCCCATCCATTGTACATGGCGAATTCTAAAAAGTACATCCAGTACTGTTCCATCTTTTCTTTTCCATCTGGCTCTATAAACCATGGGACCTGCCTGTACCATGTTGCTTAAATCTGTGAAAGAGGAATAATGAAGTTCTTTATCATTTATTACTGTATATTCCGAAAAGAGATAATCAAGTGGATAGCCTATGATGGATTCAATGGAGCTTCCTGCAATATGTGCACCTTCATGATTGGTTAATACTATGCTATTATTTTGAATTATATAAACAGCAACATTAAGATCATTGATGAGGTTCCTGAAATGCTCCTCAATCATGGATAGCTCTTTAAATTTTTTTCTTTTATTAAAATGAAGAAATAGTAAACATGTTATACCAATGGATACGGCAACCAATCCTGTATAGATCATCACTCTCCGAATAATGTTTGGAGGCGGCATGATTGCAAACCATTTCCAGTATAGCATGTCTATAAAATTACTTGATTTCAAATCATGGATACTTTTATTGATTATCTCATAAAGATGCTGATTGTTGCTTGATATAGGATACGCTATCCCCCTGCGACCATAGATGATGTCACTCCATCTACCCCTAACAATTTTTATATCACCTGAAAAATATTTATTTAATAAATACACCGAGTTTAGATAATCATTGAGCACTGCATCAACACTGCCGTTAACCAGTGCTTGAAATGAATCAACTGTATCCTGATATCGTATAATTTCAATGGAATACCCTTTTTGTACTATTTTACTGGCAAACAAATCACCCGTTGCATCTTTTTTTACCCCTAACTTTTTATTGTTTAATTCATATATGGTTTTAATATCACTATTCGCTGGCACAACCAGCACCAACCCTCCCTCAAGATAGCTTTTGGAAAATTGAAATATCTCTTCACGCTCTTCTGTAACATAGATACAGCCAATAGCCATATCAGCCGTGCCTTTTTCAATCTGAGTAAATATATCCTGAAATGATGTTATGGTTATGGAATAGGTTAAGTGATTCTGCTTGCAAATTTCATTGATTAAATCTATATCAAATCCAACCAGTTTACCGTCTTTAAACATAACAAATGGCTCGTACAGCGAAGTAACAATGCGTACATTCTGTTTTACGGTATTGTTGTAATCATTATTGGCATAGGAAAATGCCATGGCATTGCCAGGATTCATTAACAGTAATACACAACAATATTTGAGCAAGTGTTTCATGAGTATTTTTTACAACGCCATTATCAAAATGTCAATGGTATTTATGCTATAATGCAATATTCAATGCTACCATATTTTTTAATTCTTCTCTATACATATCATACAATTAAAAAAAAGGGATTCCTTTACGGAATCCCGAGAAAATTTACATTAAAAACGTGCGACAATTCGCAGCTTTAATGGGGGCTGGAGTAACAGTTAATAGTGTTACATCTTGTAACCAACATGAATACCTAGAATATGGCTTTTTTAAGTTATTTTTTATTAAATTTTTTTTACAAAGGAAAAATTTTACTTGATTATTTAGTATTTTAGCATATATTTAATTACATGATTGTTTTTAATTCCTTTTTAATAGGAGGAAAATTATGAAATCAAATACCTACTGCATAGATAACAGATGCTCATACTGGAGGAATACTGAACATATTTACTCCGCATTTGTTAGCAAAAATGAAGAATTGGGCAAACATCTTTTTAGTTTTAAAAATTTTATTGCCCTTGAGTAATAGTATAAAGCCATCAACCATATTAACCTCTGATACATTATACGCAAAAAATAAAGAGACGGTACACTTGACCGTCTCTTTATTTTTTATAAAGATGTCGTAATATACTCAGTACTATAAATCAGGCAATAGCTTTTGCGTTATTCTTCTCTATCTTTTCAATTAATTCAGTATAATATTCATTAGTAAAAAATTTATACATGCTGATTCGAGAATCTTCAAAGGACTGTAAGATCTTCTTATATTCGCTTACCTGTCCTTCCTCGCCAATACATATTCCATGGCGCTTGCCATAGTTGCATTTGACACATATTGGATTTTTTAATGCCTTATAGCAACCATTATGTTCATAACCATAATAATGGCAAAAAGGACAAAGTTCATAGCGCAATCCCGAGCAACCTAATTTGAAGATATTATGTTTAATCTTTTCCCATACTTTCTCCGCTTCTTCATCAGCCCAGCTTTTTATTTCTTGTTCATCGCCATCATTGAAATACCAGTCACCCGGTACCCTGAGCTCCCGTTCCATCCTATCAGACTTGGATCGCATAAAATCGATAATAGATTGCTGAAAATTTAATGGTTTTTTTGCCATAACAATATCCCTTTAATTATATTTTAATTATTACATATACCTTTCACTTCAGACTATCGACCAGATTTATCATTCCAAACCTCATTTTAACATAATTTAAATTAATATATATGAAATCCACTTCCTGTTTAATAAAGTATAACCATTCGGTATTTTTTCAAGCTTTTTATTACCATTATTACAATTATTTTTCATAACAAAGGGATATCAGTTTCCTTATCATTGACAAGCATTGTTACGCAATAGTCTATACCATGGTGCACATGAACATTCACTATATCTCCTATGGCAATAGTTTCAGGCTGGATTCCAATAAAAGTAATATGCGGTGTTACTTCCTGTAACTTTTGTAGCAAAATATGCACCGGCAACCCATGGGTGGTAATAATTCCACCATATAATGCTGATAAATCAATCCGCCGCACCTCGCCTGCCGGTAAATTCATATCACAGGCATCGACAATAACCAATGTTTTTGGCATAAGCCTTCGTATGGTGCCAATATAATTTTCCGGCATATATGCTGTATCAATACTGCACAGGCCAGCCTGTGCTAATCTTGCTGCAATGATACTCCCTGCAGCGTCATCGCTCCGCAAACGATTCCCAATACCCACTATGAGCTTATCACACTGCATAACCCATTACCGGTAACTATCGCCAAAAATTTTTGCATTTGTGCCACTTTCCACAATCACCTTTAAATATTTTACTTGCATTTACCAGCAATTCAAGTTTTATTTTGCTATGCGATAGTTACTGGAGATGTAATCTATGATTTCAAAAGGTTTAATTGAAAGGATATTTCAAGCTGCCAGCATCCAGCGCTGGAATGACCATGTGCGCCCCATGGAGTTTGCCGAGATTGACAAACAGGCACATAAGATGATACTTGCCTTTACCATTGCAAAGTTTCAGGAAGAAGAAAAACATGGCTGTGTTAACTGGCGATTGCTCATTGAAGGTGGCATTATTGAGCTTTTACACAGGGTGATAGTTACCGACATCAAACCTCCTATATTCCACAAAATAATGAAGGAAAAAGGCAGGGAGTTAAACGAATGGGTTTTTGAACAGCTTCAGGATGATATTGGTTCGGTTAAAGGTAATTTCAGGGAAACATTTCAACGGTATCTATTTGATGATAGCTTTGCGGTATTTGAAAAAAAGATTTTACACGCTTCGCATTACCTTGCCACTAACTGGGAGTTCCAGATTATCTACCACAGCAATACATTTTTGTATGACATTGAAAAAACACGAAACGAGATAGAAAGTCAGATTGAGTACCACATTGACCTCACAGGGGTCCAGAGAATATTGCTCCACAGCGATATCGCACGATTTATAAGCCTGTGCGGGCAACTGCGTTTTCAGCAGCGCTGGGCACAGACTCATCGCATCCCTAAAACATCGGTGCTGGGGCATATGCTTATTGTTGCAATACTGTCGTACTTTTGCTCGTGCGAGCTTAACACCTGCCAGCGGCGTATGTATAATAACTTTTTTGGATCGCTCTTCCACGATCTGCCCGAGGTGCTCACGCGCGATATTGTTTCACCCATTAAGCGTTCCATAAAGGGGCTGGATCAACTGATAAAGGAATATGAACTTAGCGAGGTCAATGAACGTATTTTCCCATTAATACCGCAAAACTGGCATGATGAGATGAAATACTTTATCTTTCATGAATTTGAAAACAAGGTGTACATCGACAACTCCATAACCATGGGGATTAGCTTTGATGCAATGAACACACAGTACAACCATGATATATATAATCCTATGGATGGTGAAATACTCAAAGCCTGTGATGACTTTGCAGCATTTTTAGAGGCTTCATTTTCCATTAATTATGGAATTAAACCCGAAGGGCTTGTATCTGCTCGACGCAGTATTTACCAAAAATATAAAGCAAAACATCTTGTTATTGGCGATGTGGATTTCATAGCACTGTTTGATTATTTTTATTAGACAATTACTTTTGTTACAAATGTATGCCTGAGATAATTAAAAACCTGTTATTACATTATCGCGATTCAATTGGTGCATTGCTTGTTGCTCTGAAGCATCCCCATGTCCCTGTATATTCAAAGATGCTCATAATTATTGCACTGGCATATGCACTGTCTCCAATTGATATAATACCCGATTTCATTCCCATACTTGGCTATTTAGACGATGCTGTGATTGTGCCACTGCTGTTTTATGTAGCCATTCATTCAATCCCGCAGCCTGTGTTTTACCAGTGTAAACAACAGGCAAAAAACACATTTAAAAAAAGCATTGGATGTATGGTATTGGGCTTATTGCTTGCTGCATTGTTCTGGGGTTTCATGGCACTGCTTCTCTTTATACTTATAAAAACAATACTACGCATTGTTGCGGTATGATAGCAATTATTAATCCTGATACGCCCAAACCAATTGTTGAAGGGCTTATGAGCCATGGCTTTACTCCGGTAACCATTCCGCTATGTACCACGGTACAGCGTCCTATTGCCGGTCATCCTGATATTCAACTATGCATGATTCATCATTTTGTTATCTACAATCCTGCTATTGAACGGTTTATTATCAATCTGCTGCACCAATCACAGTATATTCCCATACGGGGTCAGAGCATTGTTCAACCAGCCTATCCATACGACTGTGCGTACAACTGCGCATGCACCGGAATAATAGCTTTTCATAACACAAAAGCAACCGATACTGTAATACAGGAGGTTTTACACCGCTGCTCTGTCCCCCTGATTCATGTTAAGCAGGGGTATTCAAAATGCTCCACCTGCATTGTCAATACTCACGCTATCATTACATCTGATAAAACCATACACCGTGCTGCTTTGAATAATACTATTGCCTCATTGCTGATACAACCTGGCACTGTTACACTTCCGGGATATCCATACGGTTTTATAGGAGGTGCAAGCGGGCTATACCACGACACCGTTTATGTTACCGGCATCTTTTCAAAGCATCCGGATAAAATAATTATAGAAGATTTTATACGGAATCATGGTAAAAACATTATCTATCTGTCAAAATTGCCCGCTATTGATATCGGCTCTATCTTTTTTTTAGACATATAATACATTGTTGTATGGTTTAATGGGGTCAGAGCCTCAAACATTCAATTGTAAAAAAATTGAAAGTTACCCATGGATGGATGTATATTGTATTAATGGCATTGTAGAGCATTATGGTATAATTCTACCCTTTTGTTGCAATGAGATTGTACACTGCATATAATGTTTGCTTTTTACGATGCTTTAGCAGTTTATACATGTTGCACGATATGCAGAAGCACAATCAATGACAGTCATTAAGTATATTTTTAAATTTCATTGATCTGATTGTTACCCTGCAGTATCAAACATAATGGTTCAGATGTTTTTTATAGTGTTAAATCTATGTGACAGGGCTATGAAGATTCCTGATATCAATGAATGCTTAAAGCTTTTGGAACTTTATAATACATTACCCAATGTACTGCAGCATTCTTTGCAGGTTCAGAAGGTTGCACTTGCACTGGTTGACAACCTGAACGGGGATATCACCATTAACCGTGAGCTTGTTTCTGCATCGGCGCTGTTGCATGACATTACAAAATCACGCGCACTGAAAACCGGAGAAAAGCATGATATATCAGGCAAAGAGTTGCTTGAGTCATTAGGCTATCCCGAAATAGCCAGCATTGTAGGACAGCATGTTTATTTAAACAATACATCACCCGATGCACCCCTTAATGAAGCCGATATAGTTTACTACGCTGATAAGCGTGTTATGCATGATAAAGTTGTAAGCGTTGACAGGCGTATTGATGACCTTTTACAACGATATGGCACAACACCTGAACGGTATAACAATATACTTGAAAATAAAAAGGTTATTGCAACAGTAGAAAAAAAATTACAGCCTCATCTTACAAAACCAATTGAAACCATTATAGCCTCATTACTGCAATGAATAAACGATATTGTATCCTTGACTGTTATGTTGATGAGCCAGCATGTTTTGGTGTACCACCGTTTGTGTCACCCTACCCGCGGTATGTTTATGGCGCGCTTGTTGATGCTGGTGTCAACGAAGATGCCATCGATTATATAACCATCGATGATATGCGCACTGCAGAGTATGTATTACACAAATATTATTCTATTGTTTTTTGTATTGGCGGGGCGATAGTTCCCGGGAAATATCTGGGTTTTTCCATTGGCACCCTTGATGAAATAAAAAAAATCATCACTGCAAACAAACAGCAAAATTTTGCTATAGGCGGTATGATAGCGCATCTTGTTGCACCATTTCCCAATTCCATACTGGTTACCGGCGACATTGAACAATTTGCATTTGAAAAAGCATCCGGCAACAATTGTTATACCAATAACTATCGCACCTATGATAACCTTGCCAGATGGTCGGTGTACGGCAGCAGGGTGGTGAAGGAACATCCACAATTCCCCACCCTTATCGCTGAGATAGAAACCTACCGGGGATGCCCGCGACAACAGCATTGCTCATTTTGTGCCGAGGGGTTGTTTTCATTTGTTGACTTCAGGCGGGAAGAAGATATAATAGCTGAAATTGATACGCTGATACAACAGGGTATTACCCGTTTTAGAATTGGACGGCAGGCTGATATCATTTCGTATAAAGCACAGCTACACCACATTACCAATGGATTCCCAAGACCACATCCCCAGCCTATCATTTCCCTTTTCCATGAATTACAGAAACGAAAAGAAAGCGGAAAAATCAGCATGCTTAACGTTGACAATGCAAATCCCGGTAGCATCTATTACTATAAAAACGAAGCATCAGCCATCATTGACGTACTGGCACAATCGGTGACTGCCGGCGATACGCTTGCCCTGGGAGTAGAATCATTTGACCCGGCTGTTATCAAAAAGAATAATCTAAAATTGCAGAAAGATCAGTTGATTGAGGTAATACAGCTTATCAACGATATTGGCGGTACTCGTGTTAATGATATACACAGGCTTCTCCCCGGCATCAATCTCATCCATGGACTTATTGGTGAGCATGCTGATACATTTAAGATAAATTATGAATCCTTACAGGAAATACTGCACAAAGGATTACTTGTTAAACGTATTAATATACGAAGCCTTGTACCATTTCCAGGAACTATCGCCGCACAAAAGCAAAAAAAAGAAAGCAAACTATTGATAAACCGTTACCGGTATTATCGCCAAAAAATACGACATGAGATTGACCATACCATGATTACAAAGCTTTACCCTGCTGGCACGGTTATAGCAAATATGTTTGTGCTTTCACAGGTGCAGGGTTATTCGTATGCAAAAGAGATTAGAAGCTACGCCATCACTGCCAAAATTCCACTGGAGCTTACCCTCTATAGCTTTCTGGATTGTATTGTGGTTGGTCATCAGGAGCGTTCATTATTATGCCTGCCTTATCCTGTGAATATCAACACACTTCCCCAAAAAGCTCTTGCAACAATACCCGGAATAGGGAAGAAGACTGCATCAGCAATGATAGTACAACGCCCATTTAACGATTTTGCTCAGGCTATGCCGTATCTGGTGTCTGTGCCGGGGAAATTAATTGATGCAATAAAACTGTGTTTTTAATAGCGTTTCCGTTCTTTATTATGATTGAGCTTATTCATAATATAAACAGCAACATAACCACCAATAAATGCTGCAATAATATTAACACCTGTATCATACACCAGGAAGCGCAATATTTTTATGGTAATATCAAGCAAAAATTTATCCAGAATAAATCCACCTATAAGTGCTCCAATAACCCCAATGACCATACCGCCAATAAAACCGCCAAAGAGGTCACGCCGCTTCAGACTATAAAATATCCATGCTACCAGCGCACCCATCGCAATATAAATAGCTATCGCAAGTAATTTCATGAGAAAACTGATAAAGGCATCCATGGTAAACTACTCCTCCTCAATAAAAAAAAGTGGTCCTTTTCCTTTACGGACAATCTGAGCCTTACCGGTTGTAAAGTCAACAACTGTTGAAGGTTCACTCGTCTTTGCTCCACAACTCAGTATCATATCAACCGCATTCCGGTATTCTTTATCCAAATCAACCGGGTCAATGACATAATTTCCCTCTTTTGTGCTGACACTTGCTGTCATGATAGGGTGACCTAATGCATGCTCAAGTTCCAGAGCTATCTGGTTATCTGGTATCCTGACACCTATTGTTTTTTGATTGGTGATAGCTATTTTTGGAACCAGTTTTGATGCTTGAAAAATAAACGTATAGGGACCGGGAAATGCTTTTTTCATAATTTTAAATGCACTATCAGATACATTCCGTACAAACTTTGATATCTCGGATATATCAGAAAATATAAAACTCAATGGTTTGTTCACTGGAATTTTTTTTATTTGATATAAACGTTTAATGGCACGCTTATCATTGATATCACATCCATACGCATACACGGTATCTGTCGGGAAGATGACAATACCGCCTTCTTCAAGAACCTCTTTAGCTTTCTTGATAAAGCGTTTTTGTGGATTTGTTTCGTTGATTAACACTATCATAATAATTATTATACATTAATTAACGGATAATTTCTTTTTTTAGTTGAGACAATTGAAGAGTAGATGCTACTAAAAAATATAAGGCTTTTGCAGGAGTGCCTGCTGCAAAAGCCTTCAACCCGGTAAATGTGCGAATAGGAGTGTCTTTTAGTTATTAACCATTTATATTCATCGGAAATTTTAATTTTTATTGTAGCATTTTTTTTATAGTTCACCACGTACCATTTACACGATAATTCTTTGCACTGAACGGATAATAACTTTCGTAGATCATGTTTGTGCGATAGTAATTCTCTATCAACACACATAAATCCATGAGTACTGCTGCTTAAAAATTTTCACCAGCATGAGTAATCTCTAAAAGCTATCTGTTGCATTGTATGGCAGTATCAACTATTTAAACCTATTAACAAACTGTTTATCTTTATTTATTTCAAAAGGTAAAATTAGTTTTTATGGTTGTCTAATTAATTATTGATATTTGATTACATTTTTGTTATAATAATAGTAACTATCGTAAATGGTTACCTGAACTATATGTTGCCCTTAGAATTAAAAATAAAAAGTCGCGATATTGACACATTAATAGGTGCTATCCAGTCAAATAGCATCAATGCAAATATTGAAACTATAAAAAGAGCTTACGAAACAGCCAATGAGGCTCATAAAAATCAGCAACGTCTTTCAGGCGAGCCTTTCATTGTTCATCCCATGGAAGTTTCAATTATTTTAGCTAATTTAAAAATGGATGAGACAACCATCATTGCTGCTTTGCTGCATGACACTGTTGAAGATACCCCTATAGATATAAATAAAGTAAAAGAACTATTTGGAGATGAGGTTGCACTGCTTGTAGACGGTGTAACAAAAATTTCATCGTTAAAAAAGCACACCAAGCAAAAAGAACAAGCGGAAACATTACGGAAAATGCTTTTAGCTACTATTCAGGACCCCCGCGTCATTATTATCAAACTTGCTGATAAACTGCATAATATGCGCACAATAATGTTTCAGCCCGAGAATAAGCAAAAATATATAGCTCAGGAAGTACTTGATATCTATGCTCCATTAGCCGGACGATTGGGGATGTCCCAAATACGTTCAGAATTGGAAGATTTAGCATTCAAAGTATTATATCCTGACGACTATCAAGCCATACTTGAACACATCAAAGCACGCAGAACTGAGCTGGAATCGTATATTGACACTGTACGCAATACCTTACTACATCGATTAAAAAAGCTTAACATTGAAGCTCAGGTCCAGGGAAGGATAAAACACCTTTACTCAATTTTCAAAAAACTTCAGCAGGGGAGAACATTTGACGATATATTTGACCTCAGAGCAGTGAGAGTAATTACTAACGAGGTTAAAGATTGTTATGGGATTTTAGGTATTGTCCATACTATATGGACACCTATCCCATCACGATTTAAAGATTATATTGCTGTCCCTAAATCCAATATGTACCAATCATTACATACCACGGTCATTGGTCCTGATGGCCACCCGCTGGAGATACAGATACGCACATGGGATATGCACGCCACGGCTGAGATGGGTATTGCAGCGCATTGGATGTATAAAGAAGGGATTAAATCATTTACACCAAAATATAAAAGTATAACTATCCTTAACAACCTTCACGAATGGGAAAATGAGGTACGGGATACCCGTGAATTTATTAAAGAATTAAAGATGGACCTCTATGAAGATGAAATCTTTGTATTTACCCCAAAAGGTAAAATTATTAAATTGGCAAAAGGTTCAACGCCGGTAGATTTTGCCTATTTAATACATACAGAAATCGGGAATCATTGTGCAGGTGCAAAAGTTAATAATCAATTAGTTCCCTTAAAAACTGAATTAAAAAGCGGTGATATTATTGAAATATTAACCAGTAAAAAGGGGCACCCATCACCTTCATGGCTTAAATTTGTTAAGTCATCCAATGCACGGTATAAAATAAGAAATTGGCTGCGCAAAAATGTTGAAATAGAAGATGAGCACCTTGAAAAGGAAGATAAGCAAGAAAGTGATAAAGATAAAAAAGGAAAAATTGCCAATGTTAGCATCCCTGAAAAAGAGCTTGTCAAAATTAAAAGCTATACAAACAAAAAAAAGGTTGGCATCACCATTGAGGGTACAAGCAATGTGATGATTAAGCTTTCACAATGTTGTCAGCCAATCCCGGGGGATGATGTTATTGGATTTATTACCCGGGGCAGAGGAATAACCGTTCACAAAAGGAACTGCCCTTCTCTGCTGCGATTGCAGAATGAAAGTGAGCGTTTTGTTGATATAAAATGGGAACAATCGGAAAGTACCTATCCCGTAAAACTGGCAGTGGAAGCATTGGATAGACCAAATCTTCTGAAAGATGTTGCCGATGAAATTTCACTGACAAAAACAAATATTATAAAAGCTGAAGCCTCATTGGTGGCAAAAGATCAGGCAATGCTAAAATTTGTACTTGAAGTTAAGGGCATTAACCATCTGAATGATATTATCAAGAGGCTAAAACAGATAAGAAATGTGACCCGCGTCTATAAACTTAATGAAAAAGTAGTATTGAAATAACAGTGATAAACATTGTACTTGGTTCATCATCCCCTAGAAGAAAATCTTTACTAAATAATTTATTTCAGGATTTTACTATTATCCATCCTGACATAGTGGAAACACCACACCATGGCGAAGCACCGTTAGAATTTGTTAAACGCATTGCTTTCCATAAATTAATGGACATATATCATAAAGTAACATACGAACATGCATTAATTATTGCATGCGATACTATCGTAACTATCGACAATGAAATTTTAGGGAAACCATATGATGAGGAACATGCATACTTCATGCTGTTAAAATTATCAGGCAAAACACATCAGGTTATTTCATCTATTAGCATGGCATACAAACATGGACATCATAACCAAAAACACAGTGATTATGAAATTACCAATGTGAATTTCAAATTGCTTCCATCATCTGATATAAAAAACTATCTATCAAAAATAAATTTTTTGGATAAGGCCGGAAGCTATGCAGCCCAGGAATATGGGGATGATATTATCCAGAAAATTGACGGTTCGTTAACAAATGTAATAGGATTTCCACTGCGTTGTTTTTTCAGGATGCTGATTGACATGAATATATTACACAACTTTTTATATTATTTCAAATTTTAAGATTGACATAAAATAAAATTAGTTTATTATTTATTCACAGCTATTATAGCGGTTTAAAATTTACTTGTATAAAAGGTTATACATATGAAAAAGAGAAAGCAATATATTATAAACAAAAAATTTCAGCTCAAGACTACATTTTCTGTCATAGGCATCATATTTGTTATTGTCGCTATCATAATTGCTGCAATAGGAGTAAATGCAGCATATAATAATAAACGATTAATCCACATCATTCAAATTCAGGATAATATCGTTGAAGCTTTAATTGCTTATTCACAATCACCCCATGATTCAGAACAAAAGCTGGCTATATCAAATATTGCCAATGATCATGTTAAAAATATTGATACCATTAAAAAGATTATATCACTGAACAATATCCTTTTACTTATTATTATAGGTTTTGTAATCCTTCAAGGGGTGCTATTATACTTTATATTAATCAGGAAAACGCATAAGATAGCAGGGCCATTATATGTTATGTCAAATTATTTTAATGATATAATTAACGGCATTATCCCTAACCCACGTTCACTGCGCAAGCAGGATGAGTTACAGGACTTTTATGCTCTGTTTGTAAAAATGGTTGAGGTGCTGCACAAGCGACAAGAAGGCAAAAAATAGCGGAGCATAAACTATTATTGTACTATTTTTAAAAGTTCTTCTACAATTTCAGCGATATATTTATCGGTTGTATCCTTACAGTAAACTGAATAGCTGAGTGGTGGAGATATTTTAGTCCGGTAAAGTTTATAGTAATACGTACTAAAGATAAGATCGTATTTCCCTTCTTTTTTACCAAAGAAATATTCGCCCATTATGGTTGTTGGAGCATCCGGATCATAAATTTTTACCGAATATCCATGCTTAAACTTGAAAACATCCCTTCCGCTTTTCAATTTAGCTTTTAAAAGTGGCAGCGAGTTCATTTTATAGGCATAGTTTACTGCGTAAATATCACCCAGAATTATATCTTTTTTTAATGTTTCAATACCTGAAAAAAATGCAGTTGTGGGCTTAAGCGGGGTCGTTAATTTCTTTATTTCAGGAAAATATTCAAATACTTCATCAAGTTTTCCATCGCCATTAGTATCTTTTGCCAGGCTAATATTCTTTTCAGTGCCTGTAAAATCTCCTATTAAAATTGAAGTAGTATTATTGATACATTGAAGAACAAAATAATTCCTAAAATCTTCTGTGACAGGCATAAACTGTAATCTATCAGGAGATATATCGCTCTGTATAAATTCATTGCTTCTAAAAACCTGATCTGGATATGCATACGTAAGGTACATAGCACCAATAATTACCATTATAATTAATAACCAGCGAACTTTTTTTATATGTTCCATTATAATAACCCCGATTAACTATGAATATGGTATATCATTAATATTATTGTAAATAAAATAAAAAATAAAGTCAATAATAAAAATTTTTTCTATACAAAATAATGTTTTAAATTTCATAATTTTTATTGTTTAAAATTTTTAAAAAATAAAATTGTTTGCCATACATATTCCATTACCTTTTTTAATTTAATAAAAAATTGTTTATAAGTAGACATACTTTTTTTATAGTCAACGATCACCTGTAACATAAGAATACATTGTATATTTTTGTAACAATTATTTGGTTTAAAACATTAATAACGATATACTAATGAAAAAGGAATATAAGTATGCGAAGTTCAACCTTTTATATCATCTTTGCAAGTATTATAGCTTTTTATCTTATTGCTAATTATTATATTCTTACCCGCATTCAGAAATTAGTCCCTCAGCAATTTAAACTATTTACCGTTGCAGGTATTGCCATACTGGCACTATCGTTCATAATGGGAAGAATTTTAGAACGATATACCGTATGTGCTACCAGTGATTTCCTTGTCTGGATTGGAGCATTGTGGATAGCTTTATTTTTGTACCTGTTACTTGGTTTTTTGCTAACTGATAGCATAGCAGCCATAACAGGGATTTTTTTCAATATATCGAATGTTAAACGGTATGCTTATACAGTAATAATTATCTTAAGTTTTGCTGTAACAGTTGCCGGTTATATTAATGAGTTGAAACCTGTTGTCAAAGAAATTAACATAACTATACATAAGCCTTCTTCATTAAAACAATTACGTATTGCCTACGCAAGCGATATACACCTGGGATCCATTATTGCCAACTC
>JAKPOE010000483.1 GCA_029548025.1 Spirochaetota bacterium | reverse complement strand
CACATTGGTTACTATCCTGGATTGTACTTTTTCAGGGAAAAATCCCACAAGCACCATCCCAACAATAACAACTATAATTGCTGAAAATCGTATATATCTCATATTTATGCCTCCAGGTCTCATTTGCTCATCATTTTCATTATCACCAGTTATCCCTGATGCTTGTATCACCAGTGAACTCTGATAGATCAGTAATTACTCTGAAATTATCCAGGTAGAAATAAAACGTCCCTGGTACTTCATAAATGTCACTTTCTACATAGAAGGAAACAAAATGGAGATTTTTATCGAGCAATGCATACCCTGGACTCTGTGGCAACCAACCCGGTACAATGACTGACATCTCTCTCCATCCCCAGAAATCCAATCTTCCAATTTTTATTTTGTGAATGGCTCCTTTATAATCGCGTAGCTTCACAAAAAGTGTATGCCTGAATTTTCGTCCTAATGCCCAAACCTTGATCTCTTTTGCTTTACCACGAACTATATACTCATTTGGGGGAAAAACCTCAACTCTATCAAAACCTCTATCCATAAAATAAGTCTTAACACCTAATACATATTTATTCTCATGTGTGATTCCATTTTCATCAGTTATCGTATCAGGATAATTAACCTCATTGCCATTTTCATCAATTGGTCTTGGTTTACCGGGAATCTTCCTGATTTTTGTTTCTCCAATTGGACATGTTGCCATTGCCCGCCAATCTTCACTTGCTTCAAAGTCATCCATCCAATCTTCAACTAAACCAGTTTGTTGCTTTTTCTGTTGTTGTGCCTGCTGCGCTTCCTGCGCCTGCACCACTATATTGCCTCCACCGACTGCTACCATTAAACCACCGATGGCAAGCGACAATATAAAAGATCTGACCTCCCTTCTCATTGTCGACTCCTTTTTAAAAAGATTATGAAACGTTTAATACCTATTAATAGTATTTGCTTTTCACCATAATACTATGATATCATATACTTAATCGGCTAAAAAAGTAAAAATATTTAATAATTATTCTTATTATGTTCGATAGTATCTGATATTATATCGTTACTGTCAAGAAATTAATATTTATTTATTGCTATCAAAAAAAATTTATACACAATTGTTATTGATTTTTTTATTGCCACAAATCACTATCACCATAATCAACTTATCACCATTTTTCTATATTAAAAATTAAAAGTGAGTGTTATGGATATTGCTGTCTGTCTACAACATAAAAAACCATTGCTGTCATTTGAAGTGTTTCCACCTAAGACTTCATCAGGGGAGGAAAATCTCTTCAAAGAACTATCGATCATGGTGCACTATAAACCAGACTTTATTTCAGTAACCTATGGAGCTGGCGGTTCAACACGAGATAAAACCCTTGAGATTGCGATTCGCATAAAAAAATCATTTTCAATTGAACCACTTGTTCATTTTACCTGTGTTGGCCAGAGTAAAGATGACATTGTTTCTTATCTTCATTATGTGAAAACACTGGGATTTAGCAATATTTTAGCCTTGCGGGGCGATCCCCCAATGGGCGAAACCCATTTTAAACCTCATCCCGGCGGTTTTACCCATGCAAACGAACTGGTATCATTTATCAGAAGTATGAATCACTTTACCATTGGAGTAGCAGGATATCCTGAAGGACATATTGAAGCACCTGATTTAGATACCGATATAGCCAACTTAAAGAAGAAAGTAGATGCAGGAGCTGATTTTATCATTACGCAGCTTTTTTTCAATAATGATAAATTTTATACATTTTTGGATAAGACCATAAAAGCAGGCATTACTATTCCCATCCTACCTGGCATAATGCCATTAACCAGTATTGCACAACTTACTAAAATCACAACAATGTGTAATCCTGATATTCCCAATTCATTATTACAGGAGCTTGAGAAATGTTCTCAGCCCGATGATATGTGTAAGGTTGGTATTGAATTTACCATACAGCAGTGCCAGCAATTACGTTCGTATGGAGTTCCGGGTTTTCATTTTTATCCCTTAAATAAATCTGCTGCAATAAAATTAATTCTGGACGAGTTCTGGCATACATAACACATTCAGAGATTTTTTTATCACGTGGTAAACTATTTTTACTATTTTAAGGGGGCAAAACCATGAAATCCTATCCATTTTATTTTTATACAGGGATAATGCTCATAGCTTTTATGCAACTATGCATTCTATTTCATGTTTCGCATGTTACAATATGGGCTACGCCAACCCTGTGGACAGGTCTTATCTTACTTACCGATGGAATACTTGCCAAAAGCAATCGCTCATTAATAAAAAACCGAACTATCGTAAAGCTATCACTGTTATCATTTCTTTGCTGGTGGATGTTCGAATGGTTCAATATCTTTTTATCTAATTGGCATTATCAGGGACTCATTCAATCTCTGCCTATCCGATATTTTGGCTATATCTGGTCATTCAGCACTATCTTCCCGGGAGTATTGCTGGTATATGCAATCATAGCAACCATACTGCCTAAACTTTTTTTTAAACCTATACATATAACATCATCGTTCCTTGTTGTATCCTTTATTATTGGACTATTCTTTATCTTTATACCAATCATCCCTTTTTCTATGCATTATACAAACCGTGCAGCTGACCCCGATCTATTCTTCTGGCTTACATGGGCTGCCAACATTCATTATAGTGAGTTTACAGCCGGTTTTACCTGGTTAGGATTTATCTTTTTACTGGAGCCAGTTAATTATTTACTAAATCGTCCTTCCATCTATGCTGACCTTATAGTAGGCAAATACACGCGACTCGTGTCTTTGTTGGCAGCCGGTTTGCTCTGCGGGTATTTATGGGAATTCTGGAATTACTGGGCAGCAACAAAATGGATATATACCGTTCCTATTTTACCCTCCCTAAAATTGTTTGAGATGCCAATCCCTGGGTATATTGGCTTTTTAGCATTTGCATGGGAGATATATGCCATTACTGCACTTGTTTATCCTAAAGCACTATACACCCTGGAAGGTGAACGTTAATCACATGGAAGATATTATTGTCATTGGACATAAAAACCCTGATACTGATTCAATCTGCGCTGCATACTGTTATGCACAATTAAAAAATAGTGTCGATTCTACCAATCGTTATCGGGCATACCGTTGCGGCAATATTAACCGTCAAACCCGTTTTGTATTTAACCAAATTGGATTGCAGCCACCTGATTTAATCAACAATGTGTATCCTAAAGTAAACGATATTATGACAAAAAACGTTATTACTGCATATGCTGATGATCCTCTCTATTCAATCATAAAGCATCTTGAGCAGGATAGAATACGTATTATACCTATAGTGGACAGTACTAACGTGTTTAAGGGTATTGTGAGCTTTAATGAAATTGCTCAATTTTATTTTCCGGTAACATCCATAGCAAAGCCAGTTTATTTATTCAAACCTCAAAATTTTAATCTTACCATCCCGGGACGGTTTATTCAGCAGGGAAAAGATAAGGAATTTGAAGCAGCAATAGTTATTGGAGCTATGGAATCAACACGGTCTATTGAAGAACTACACAATGTTATCCCTGAAAAAACGGTACTCTTAGTAGGCGATAGAAAAGAGATAATTGAATTTGCGATCAAAAATAATTTTGCTGCACTATTGATTACCGGAGTGAATGATTTTACCTATGACACTACTCACTATAAAGGATGTATTTATCTTTCCGAAATAGATACCTACAATACCTTGCGAATGTTAACGTTAAGCATACCATGTCATTCTATTATGCAAGATGCTGATACAATATCCCCGGATTTGCCAGTAGAGCAGGCACGCGAACAACTGTTGCTTAATGAATACCGGGGACTACCCGTATGTGACAATACTATCCTGAAAGGGATTATTACCCGTTCGGACATTATCAAGCACTATGCAAAAAAGGTAATCCTTGTAGATCACAATGAATTATCACAAGCAGTTGATGGAGCTCAAACCGCTCAAATTATTGAAATTATTGACCATCACCGGTTGGGAAGCTTAAAAACCACAACCCCAATATTTGTGTATTCCAAACCAGTGGGAAGTACCTGTACACTGGTTTATGAACTTTTTAAATATAACAATGTTAAACCTGAACCGCATATCGCACTTCTGCTATGCAGTGGCATACTATCTGATACCACCATGCTATTATCACCCACAACTACTGAAACTGACAAAAAATCATTAGAAGAATTGGCAGCGATAGCTGGTATTAACTACAACGATTATGGGCAAAAGCTTTTATCCTCAACCGAAAGTTTGAAAACCATTGATCCCATATATGCGGTAAGCAATGATTGTAAAATCTATGAAGAATATGGTATCGCGGTAGCTATATCACAGGTTGAGGTGATAACACTTGATGGTATCAATGAAGTGAAAGAATCATTGTTATCTGCACTGGTACAATTTGCCCAAAGCAGAAATGTTCACTGGGCATTATTATTGGTTACCGACATCACCACTCAGAATAGCATCCTGTTATCAACTGACTTTAAAGGTGAGGTTCATTTGAACTATCCCCCCATTGAGCCCCACATTTATAGTTTGCCGGGCATTTTATCCCGAAAAAAACAATTACTCCCTGAAATATTGCGCATTTTAGAGGAACTATCGCACAAATAAAAGTGCCCGCTTAAAACAGCGGGCACTATGTTTAGTACGGGTATTCCCTGATAGTAGTATACGTTTTTATCTTATGTTCCTAAAAGCTGTAAGATTGTTCTTGGTCGTAAATTTGCCTGAGCAAGCATCGCAGTACCACTCTGCACAAGGATCTGATCCTTGGTCAAATCTACCATCGTTTCAGCCATGTCAGCGTCACGTATACGGCTTTCAGATGCCTGGATATTTTCATAAGCATTCATCAAACCTTTTGCTGCATGCTCCAATCGATTATAGTAGGCACCTAAATCAGCACGCTGCTTGGCTATCTTCTGTAGACCTTCATCGATAATACCGATAGTCCTGTTGGCCCCTTCAGCAGTTGATAGATTTGCTAGAAATTTTCCGGTCTTTTCTCTTAGATTTAATCCCAGCGAAGTCATGGTTCCGATATATACACGCTCACGCTGATGCATGTTGGCACCCATGTGGAACCACATACTTGCTTTTGGATTTGTTCTTGAAAAATCACCAAGCAAGAGTTTGAACTTGTTGAATTCTGCCTGAGATGCAATTCGATCAATTTCATCAACCAGAGCCGATACTTCAACCTGAATAAGCTGTCTGTCTTCAAGAGTATAGATACCATTAGATGACTGAACCGCAAGCACCCTGATTCTTTGCAATATGGTTGCA
>JAKPOE010000179.1 GCA_029548025.1 Spirochaetota bacterium | reverse complement strand
CCCCTTCGTTTGGCTTATAGATTCCCACCTCTATCAGTTTCTTCTCTATCTCATCAAAGGGAATATTTTGTTTCATCTTTGCTAAAAATGCATCCGTCTTCTTCCCACCTTTGCTTTGCATGGCATAATCAAAAAAACTTTGTTGCATTGGTCTCCTCCTCCCGTATAAGCTTACCTGTTCGTATTATGTCTCTTATTTTTCTATTGCAAGCATTTTTTTAAAGATTTGTTCAGAGGTCTCAATTTCGATGGTCCGGGTACTTTTTTATCTCATTTGACCAATAGGTTGAATATAATGAATAGCAATTTTTTAATAGAATATCAGTTTCAATGCCTTTGAACGATTGATATTCAATATCATATTCGTTAGCATTATTTTTTGGATTAAGAGTAATTTCAGGCTTTGAAATATTTTCATTTGAAATTTCAATTTTTGAATCTTCTACAGGCTTATTATTTAAATGCTTAGAAGTTCTATTTCCTTTAACAATTATTGTAACAACTATTATGAAAGAGATTATTATAATAGAAGTTACGATTATAGTTGATTTCTTATTCATCTTTTTATGTTACTCCATAAAATTTTTACGTGGTTTCCTATAACGTATCAGCGTAGCCGATGTTGTTCCACTATTATCAATGTGCCAAAGGCCAAGCACTGTAGGCAACGTCGTTGCCGAAAAACACAGCGGTTTATGCTGCGTTATGCGCTGATGGTCGTTTTTGGTCATCGACAAAATTCTCATATATTTATTTGAATTTTGAAAAATAATCATCTATCTCTGGTCTTAATTCTATTCCTATTCTTTCAAAGCAATCGAGCAGTTCTAAATAAGTTCCTTCCCCGCCCAGAAAATCCCAAAATTCTTCTGCAACCTTTAATTCATTATCTAAATCCAGCATTCCTTTTAACGTCCATCGTTCATAGGGTTTTGGCTCATAAGGATTGTAAGGAATAGCAATATAAGAAGATACATTTGCTTCTGGGTGTTTAAATAAATAAATTGCTACCCATTCTAATAGCGTTCTCTTAAAATCCTTGAAATTGCTAATATTGGGTTTAGCTGTTTTTAAATCAAAAAAATGGATATCCCCACTATGACTTTTAACAAATAAGTCCACCTTTACTGTTTTTATTTTATTTACTCTGCCAGAAGTTGCTACTTTTCTTATCCTTTCAATTTCCTCTATTTTGTTTGGTCCTTTTCCAATTGTAAGCCCATTCATTATATGTTGTATTTCGTTTTGAGCCAGTTCTGTTATTGTGTCACCTACAACAAATTGCTTTTGTGCCAGGTTAAAACTCAAACTTGCCACTGCCTCAGCTACGGGTTCAAAAATAGAGGTGCCAAAAGTAGTATTTAAAGAATGGATAAAAGAAAATAATGCCATTCTATCTCTACCTAACAAACGATAATGAAAAGGCATATTACTTGTTTCCGGTTTATATGTTAAAAATTTATTTCTTAAACTTTCTCTAATATTATTTTCAACTTTTTCTATTTGTTCTTTTGAAAGTACCACTTTCATCTTTCCTTTAAATGAAATATTATTTCTGCGTAAGGAGTGCCTCTGTCTTTTTCAACTCTATTAAGAACAGGTCTCTTGAATTGATTAACAATTTTCATTCCAGCCAATTCTGCAATTTTAGGGTAAAGATTAAATTTATCGTTAGCAACTAAAAAAATATCATAACCATTCTGGAGATATTTTTTACCATTTAATAGAACTTCTGCTATACTTTTACTATAAGAATTTCTTTGAACCTCTCCCTGTCCATTTGATAAAGGTCCTATTTCTAATTCATCATTACGTTCAAATCCAAATATCTCATACGCATAAGCATGTTGTTCGTGATAATCAATAAGTCCAACATAAGGTGGACTTGAAAATATTCCTCTTATCTTCTGTTTTAACAATATCCTCGCAAGATCTGTATTTTTCTTTTTTATTTCTTCATATAAGTTTATTGTTCTACTATCACCGATTAGACAAATTTGTAATGTATTGGTCCTTAAACTATCAAAATCTTTAAACCTATTTAGTGTATCTATAGTGTAAAATTCCCACCATTTTGTGATAGAAAATATTGGTTTACAGATTTTTCCATGTTTTTTGCAATAATATGTAGTGGTGACAGGTTGTTTTAAAGTAGCTAAATCAGCATGTGTCGTTGCTCTACAGGAACGAACGGTTCTACTTAATATTATGGTTAGTACATTTTTTACATCTACATTATCTATTTTTTTTATTTCTTGTGATAAAAAATCTATTTCCTTTCTTACAGGTTCTAAGAACCACTTATCTAAAAAAGTTTCATTCTTGTTCTGTATTATTTTTATTTTAAATTTTTTAATCAATTCATTATAAACATCAATAAATTCTTTTTCTTTTTCCTTTGCGTATTTATTCTCATTGATAGTTCCATTTGAAACTTTTCTTTTATATTCTGGTGAAGGGAAATATTCAGAGTTAAATTTTGTAAGTTCTAACTGTAAATATTCTTCAAAAATGGCATTATTCTGTGTTCTTTGAAAGTCTTTTAATCGTGAGGTTAACTTATGTATTATATCTTCAACTAAAATTAAATTATGCTTTTCAACTTTTACATTAGAAATCAAGCAATTAAAAGGAGAAATATCTATTCCTATGGCATGCATTTCTAATTCATTTGCTTGAACTAATGTTGTTCCACTTCCGCAAAATGGATCTAATACAATATCGCCTTTATGAAAGTAAATCTCTTTTTTATACTCATCTACATGAGAATCAAGAAAATATTCAACTAATTGAGGGATAAACTTACCTTTGTAAGGATGTAATCTGTGAACATGCTTAGTCCTTTCTGCTTCTTTATATTGAACAAATGATAGATGCCAATTAACATCATCTCCTAATTTTCCCATCCAATCTTCCTGTTTTTGAAAAGAATCGTAATAGTTTTTTAATTCATCAATATCTACAAAAATATTTCCATTATAGCCATATTTTTTTATTTTTCCATACTGAACTAAATATGATATATTTGAGACTGTAACTTTCCTATTCAGATATTGAGAAGCCCAAGCACTTGCTTCTTTTAAATTAATCAATTTGATACCTTCTTCTTTAAATAATGTAAGTTGGCTCATTACTTAACTTCCCAATTTTTGTATTTTTTAATTAAATCATAGTAAATATTTTTTCCATTTCCAGGCGATCAATGGCGTATAACTCCATCATATCCTAACTACTTTGCCTATCCCACTTTCACTCGTTGTTATTGTCCAATAATGCATTACAATCTCAATCATCAGAAGAGCTGTGCACCTTATATACTAAAACAACCGCCTTCCTGCACAACATCTACTCTGTGTTTTTCATCGCTTTTTAAATCAATATATATGTTATGATATATTATACACCATAATCATTTAAAAAAGTTACCATTGTCAAGATTATTTTACTTTCAATACAGCGTGCACGGAGGCAGATGCATGGTAAGTTGGGCTGATAATGGCAACATTTTGTTTATACAATGTCACGGCGGTCTTTCGATGCGATATGGTGTAGCCCAAACAGCCGTCAAGTAGTGAAGCGCATAAGCTTTGTTATTCGGAGTCGGACCGCCATGATTGCAATATTTTGCCGTAGCCATGGACAACGGAGGCACAACAACTATTTTGTTATCTTATCAATCTTAATTTCATGAAACAACAAGATCATAGTAATAGTATTCACTATTTAATTTAAAGAAATCAGAATTAATCCCAAGCTCCAAAAAGGCATCTTTGAACTGTGATAAATTCTTTGAACCAGTTAAATCAAGCAAATAATAATAACTAGTACAAATCAATAAAGCAGCTACTGCATTTAATACATTTTTTAAATTTGCTTCATGGTAATAAATATTACGTTTATGTTTTACATTATTATAAGAACGCCACCAATCTGGATTCGAATTACCTCTCCAGTTTATCCACGGAGTTAATTCAAGTCCATATTGAGATGAAAATACTTTTTCATTAATCATTTCAGTCCATGAGCTTTTAATTTCATTTTTATAGTTTGAGATATTTACAAAATTTCCACCAGGATTCAATTTTAAACATAATAATTTTAAAACTACATCAATTTCAGATGCAGCAATTTGAAGAATTCGAACCAATTCAATAGAATACGTATTAAAATTATTAGAATTAATATCAATATATCGCGCTAAATTTTTTAAATCTTCTTCAAGTGTTAAATAGTAGTCCCAATGTAATAATCTTGAATTTTGTTTAATCACCATCCATTATCTCCAGATTATTATATATTCAGCAATAATCTTCATTTAGTAGTCACTGAAGTCGGGCGCCTTGTTAAGTTAGGCTGGCTATTTCCTATAACCCCTTCACATCCTTATTTTTTCATATATCTCATCCATTGTCAAGATTATTTCAGAAACAATGGGGTCAGAGCCTCAATTATTCAAAATATATTGACATTCTTTTACACATGTTATATATTGAAGCTTTAATGTTACATCTACAACGAGGTTACTATGGGTTTATTAAAAGATGCCAGCGAATCATTGTTAAATTTCAGCGAGCGGTTTTTAGATAAAACAGAAGAGCTGGCGCAGATTGCAAGGCTTACCATGGAAATAAAAAAATTGGAACATGCCATAAACGAGATATACTTATCTATTGGCAAGCATGTGTACAACTCATTTGAAAGCAGCAACACTATAAATACTGATGAATTTATAACAGGAGCTATCGACACAATAAATAATTATAAAGCAACCATAGTGGAAAAACAAAATGAAATACAAAAAGTCAAGGAACTATATGAATCAAAACACCATCGTTATTAAAACTTTATAGCATATGTCTAAAACTTCATCGCGCATTATACAGATTATTGAAAGTCAAAAGGGTTTTTTTACACCTCAGGATATTGTAGCTTCTTTGCTGTTTTCAAAAACAAAAAATAAAAAATCAAAAAAAAGCAATAAGCCTCCGCATACTGACATTCAAAAAACTGCTGACAGCATCCACAATGCTATAGCAACATTATACCATTGCGGTTTTCTTGTAAAGCAAAAAGCCAGGTTTAAGGTTAACCACCCCTTTAGCTTCAACGGTACATTTATCCATAACAAAAAAGGTGACGGCATTGTGTACTTTAATGATACCGAGGTGCACATCTACCGCGAGGATACAAACCATGCTCGCAACAAAGATATTGTCCAGGTTAAGATTACCGACATACGACGTGGCACACTGCTTGGCACTGTTACCACAATTGTTTCGCGTAACAAGCAGATGTTCTTTGCCCGCTGTTTAAAGCCGTATGGCAAATTCAACATTTTGCAGCTTCTGGATGTTCCGGGCAACATACAGGTAATAACCAGTGAAAAAATAAAACAGGGAATGCTGGCGATAGTTACTGTTAAAAATACCTTTATCAGTAATTATGCTGAATGCACCATCAATACAGTCATTGCCGACGAAGAGCAGCATGATGTAGAGCGCATTGTGTTGAAGCATTCGTTGCCGGGAGCTCATCCTGAGTATCCCCATTTGCATGCAATTGAAAACTATGTAAAGCCCCATGAGCTTGCCAGCCGCACGGACTACCGACAATTACTAACCGTTACTATAGACGGCGAAACTGCAAAAGATTTTGATGATGCCATATCGCTGGAATACAGGCGTGGAACATACACATTATATGTTCACATTGCCGATGTATCAGCCTATGTTTATAGCAATGATGACATTGATAAAGAGGCGTATGCACGGGGTACAAGCTATTATCTGGGCAATACTGTCATTCCCATGCTGCCTGAACGGCTATCAAATGATCTGTGCTCGCTTAAAGCTGGTACGGATAGGTTAACGCTTTCGGTCATGATTCAATTTAATGAACAGGGACAATATAAAAAGCATCATATAACTCGGGGTATAATCAATGTTGACCGGCGTTTAACCTATACCCAGGCGCAGGAAATTATCCATTCATCAAAGCGCACTCCAATCAAAACAATGTTGATGCATGCAAAAGATTTATCGGATAAACTTAAAAACTTACGGCTTTCTCACGGAAGGGTTGATCTTAATTTAGCTGATGCTGAGATGATATTTGACATCGATTCCTCCATTACCGACATAGCATTTGCAACACGGCTTGATAGCCACCGTATCATTGAGGAATGTATGTTAAGCGCTAATGAGGTTGTATCACGCATCTTGCGCGAAAAAAATATCCCTGCACTGTACCGTATACACGAACCCATAGCAGAAGAAAAATTGGTAGCGTTAACAAACTTCCTCAAAACACTGGGAATAACCTTACATCAGGAAGAAAACATTGGGCTTGCACTGCAAAAGGTAATTGATTCAGTATCCCAAAAAGAATATGAGCAGGTTGTTAATTTTATAGTTCTAAAATCGTTTATGCAGGCATACTATGGATCAAAACCTCTGGGGCATTTTGGGCTTGGCTTTAAGGATTACACTCACTTTACCTCGCCCATCAGGCGATATCCTGATTTGATTGTACATCGCTGTATCAAATCCCTGATAGATGCATTGCCGCCGCCCTACCTGCCCGATGAGCTTGAAAACATTGGCTTGCAATCATCAAAATTAGAACGAGTGGCACAATCCGCCGAACGTGATCTTTCTAAGCTTAAAGCATGCAGGTTGATGCATGATAAAATTGGCAAGCAGTTTGAAGGTATTATAAGCGGCGTCACCCGTTTTGGATTTTATGTAAGTTTGCTTGACAAACCAATAGAGGGTATGGTTCCGTTAAAATTCCTTACCGATGACTATTACCTTGTCAATGAAGATGAGTACACAATCATTGGCAGGCGGCTGGGACGTCGATTTAGATTGGGCGATACCATTACCGTTAAGCTTGTTGGTGTTGATATTGACCTTATGCGCATCGATTTTGAGGTGGTGTGAATGGTAAATCTACAGGCAAAAGGTTTTGATGCATTAGCAACATCCGACACCGTGGCGTTGGTATGTACACAGGAGCAGGTTGCCAGCAATGCATTTATTCCAGAACAACTGCACGATGTTTTTGCACTGATTGATATCAAAACGTTTAAGGCAAAACCAAATTCGTACTATTACAATGCATTAAAAAACAAACCAGCAATACTCCTTGTTGGGCTGGGCCCTCAAAACAATGTAAGTGCTGAAACCCTGCGAAACGCAGCAAGCACCATCGTACAGGCATGCCAGGATAAGGGTTTAACGCAAATTCATATCGTTGTTCCCTTATTGACCGCTGTTCCCGATGTTTCCCGCTGTATTGCTGAAGGTGCATTTCTTTCAAATTACAATTTCAATCGGTATAAAACAAATAATGACGAATCTGCTCCGCTGCTGCAGAAGGCTATTCTGGTGTGCGATAATCCACAACAACTATCGCCCATGCTGAAAGAGGTTGCCGTTGTATGCAGCAATACACTTTTATGCCGTGACCTTGTTAATGAAACAACAGAAAATGCTAATCCAGTAACTATCGCCAAACTTGCAAAAAAAATTGCAGCACAGCATGCCATACAATGTACCGTATACACAAAAAAAGATATTACAAAGATGAAGATGGGGCTGCTTCTTGCCGTTAGCCGTGGAAGCATATATCCTCCCTATTGTATTGTTATGCGTTACAGAGGTGCACCTTCAAAAAAAGAATCTATTGCCATAGTTGGGAAAGGCATAACCTTTGACACCGGCGGCATCAACCTGAAGCCAACAGGGCATATTGAAACCATGCGAACCGATATGGCAGGAGCAGCAACCTGTATCTATGCCATCGCGGCAGTTGCTCAGATGAAGCTTCTCATGAATGTGTACGTGGTGATACCGTTAGCCGAAAATATGATATCGCATACTGCGTATAAACCCGGTGATGTGTTTACCGCATATAACGGCAAAACCGTTGAGATTTTAAGCACCGATGCGGAAGGGCGCCTTATTTTAGCCGACGCTCTGTCATTTACCGAAAAGACTATTAAACCAAAAGCTATCATTGATTTAGCTACACTTACCGGCGCCTGCATAGTAAGCTTTGGTGAGATAGTAGCTGCGTATTTAACCAATGACGAACAATTATCAACCGCATTAATCAAAGCTTCTGAAGCTACCGGCGAAAAGATATGGCGCCTGCCTTTGTATAAAGAATACAGTGAAGAGATGAAAAGTGACATCGCAGATATTGTGAATGTGCCTGCACAGCGCAATGCAGGTACTATCATGGGTGCAACATTCTTAAAAAATTTTATTGAAGATACCCCATGGGTGCATATTGATATAGCCGGAACCGCATGGTATTCCAAAAAACGCGGATATGTTCCAAAATACGCCACCGGGTTTGGTGTGCGTTTATTGTACAGGTTTGTTAAGGATATATCCGGGCAATAACACTATGCTGTCATAGTAGTCATCCTGAACGTAGAATGTCATCCTGAACTTGTTTCAGGATCTCATCTAATAGTGAGATGCAGAATCAATTTCAGCATGACAACTGTTAATGCAAGGTGGAGCTAACCCCATCGACTTATCAAGGAAAGGAGTTGGGGGTGAGGTTAAAACATTTCAAGTTTTCATCAAGCAATACAAAAAGTGTATTGACCAAATTTACAGCATAGTTAAGGATGATGTGTTTATTATTTAATAATCTCTGGAGGAACTCATGTACTCAACAAAGGAACTTATTGATATAGCAATGGGCATTGAGGAAACCGGATATTATTTTTATTCAACATTAAAAAGCAAGTTTAAAGATGAAAGTTTTCAGCAGATGTTTCAATTCCTTGCTGATGAGGAATTGCGTCATAAAGATATTTTCAGCAACATGCTCAAAGGATTAAACGATACCCAGGGCGTATTTACCGAAGAGTACTATACATATCTTAAAGCTATTGGCACAACACGAGTATTTTCAAATAGCAATGATGTTGATACAATAGCACCAACGCTCAATCAACCGCTTGACATTATCAAAATAGCAATGGATGCCGAGCGTGACTCCATTGTATGGTATTCAGAATTAAAAGAAATCTACCGTAATGATACCAGATCAAAAGACCTATTAGAACGTTTAATCAATGAAGAGCGAAAGCATGTGCTTATCCTGCTTGATTTGAAGGAAAAATTAAGCATGTAGCCGTTTTTACCCTTACATTGGAGTTATATATATAGTTACCTTGTATTGCTTCCCTGATTGATTCAGATTATGTCAATTTTTTATTTGTTTGTTTGCTATTCGTTTTTAATTTTTAAAACTTGAGTAAAAGGAAACAGCAATTTTCTTTTATGTAATACTACATATATTAATCATTGACAAATATTTTTGCAAAAATATCCTGTCAATTTAACCTGCATATATTTCTTTATTGTGTGCTGTTGTATCACGCTACTGTATAATTACAAATAGTATATCATGGTAACATTGTAAAATTTCATTGAGCTACTGTATTGCATAAGTGTTAGCAGATATTGGTAAGTAAAATCTATATACAAAATCCATAGAAAAGGGGGATCAGCAAAACATGAGTAAGTATCAAGAGGCGTATGATGAATCAATCAATAATCCTGAAAAATTCTGGGGTGAAGCTGCAAAGGGGATTCACTGGTATAAACCATATACCAGGGTTTTAGATGATTCAAAAAAGCCATTTTACCGGTGGTTTGTCGGCGGTGAGCTTAATACCTGTTACAATGCTATTGACCGTCATGTGGACAGCGGTAACGGCAGCCGTATAGCTTTAATCTATGATAGTCCTGTAACAGGAACTATCGCACATTATAGTTATAAAGAATTACTGGATAAGGTATCATTGTTTGCCGGCGCTTTGCAAAAATATGGCATTAAAAAAGGGGATAGGGTAATCATCTATATGCCAATGATCCCCGAAGCTCTTTATGCAATGCTGGCATGTGCACGCATTGGTGCAATACATTCCGTTGTTTTTGGCGGATTTGCTCCTAACGAACTTGCAATACGCATTGATGATGCAAAACCCAAATTAATTGTGTCTGCAAGCTGTGGCGTTGAAGGCAAAAAAGTAATTGAATACAAACCATTGTTAGACAAAGCCATAGAAATTGCAAATCACAAACCCGATCATTGTATTATATTTCAGCGTCCGCAGGTAAAAGCACCACTGGAACACGGAGGCAGAGATATCGACTACAACGATGCGTTATCAGATGCAAAACCAGCAGATTGTGTACCGGTAGCATCTACCGACCCGCTTTATATTTTATATACTTCTGGTACCACTGGTATTCCAAAAGGGGTGGTAAGGGACAATGGTGGTCATGCTGTAGTTCTCAATTGGAGCATGAAAAATATATACAACATTCAACCCGGTGATGTATGGTGGGCAGCTTCTGATGTTGGCTGGGTTGTGGGACATTCATATATTGTTTATGCACCTCTTTTATATGGTGCAACAACAATACTGTATGAGGGAAAACCGGTTGGCACTCCTGACCCTGGTGCGTTCTGGCGCGTAATTTCACAACATAAGGTTAAAGCGCTGTTTACCGCTCCCACTGCATTCAGAGCCATTAAAAAAGAGGACCCTAACGGCGAATATTTTAAAAAGTATGACCTGTCACAATTTAACTATCTATTTTTAGCCGGGGAGCGTTTAGATCCTGATACCTATTACTGGGCGACA
>JAKPOE010000482.1 GCA_029548025.1 Spirochaetota bacterium | reverse complement strand
GAAAAGGTTTGTTATCTCAATTAAATCTATAGGTTGATTATTGCTTTTAAAATGTTCAAATATTTTTTTGCTGGTTTCATTGGGAAGGGGTTCAACGTCAATGAGCTCAACAAACATATCTTTGATGATAGTTCGCACCTTACCTGCTTTTTTTAAATAAATTTCTATCTCAACGGGCTCAACATAATAGTTAATAGTATCTGTTATTTCCATTGTTATTAAAGGTTTTAAAAATTATTTTTTATTATTTGCTGTCATAGTATTCATACGCTGCATTAAGGTTTTAAGGTATTCTTTTTGCTTTTGACTGGTAGCTGTATCAAAAGCTTTTTTGAGCAAAGCCTCGTCTTTTATCCCTTGATCAATCTTTTTTTCCAACTCATCGATAATGGTATAAAACGTTATGTATAATGATAATAATTTTTTTTCAGAGATACCCCATAAGGTGTCGCCAGGTTTTACAACAATTGTTTCACCATCAAGCAGTACAAATCTATTACCGGGATATATCCAGTGCGGATTTTTTTCTTTCAAGCTCTTAATATCAATCCTGCTATAGCCATTTTTTACTGCAACATCGTTGGCATAGAAGAAAATGTCTCTATCTGACACATGGATATTGTATTTTTGAGTAAGGTGTTTGATATAACGGGCTTGACGTTGCGATTCAATTTTTTTCTGATAGGCGGTGTATGAATAATAAACTCCATAAAGGGCAGCTAAAGCAGTTATAAAGATTAACAATACTGATGCAGCCTTCTTAATCCATTGCAAACGGCGTTTTATTTTTTCCTTTGTTATAAATGACATATCCAGAGATTTTTTTTCAGATGTTTCTTTTTTTCTTTCGTTGATAGCTTTTTCAATACTTTGCGCTTCTTTTGCAACAGTGGTATTCTTTTTGTAAAAAAGCTCCAGAAGGTCATTTAATCGTTTACGGTCATTTATAATACGATTTACTATATCAGGAAGTAGATCTGTCCGGGGAATTGTTTCCTCATGCAAATGTTCAATTAGTTCAAAGGGATAGGTCGTTTCTGGTTGTAGTGGCTGGCATACGGTATAAGCATAGTTGTTAAAAAGCATGATGCTGTAGCGACAATTAATAGCATCTGATTTCTTCATGTGTTGCAAGCGATACAAAAGCTTTTCAATGTGTTTATATTCTTCCCTGCTGGAAGTGCTATGAAGTAAAACGCGAAGAATCTGTATAATGTTACATAATTGTATGGGCGATAGCTCATCAAATGGAAGTTTTTCAATTTGAGCAATATCCCCTTCCTGTAGTACGGCAGCTATTGTTTTATCAACGTGAGCCACCATATCGTTTAAAAGCCTGTCTTTATTATCATAGCAGCGAATATCATACTGATGAGAGGGCGTACAATGGATATGATCTTTTACAGGGATTATGGCTTCGTGGTGGCTGATAATTGCAGCAGGTGAAGTAGTAGCAAGCAACATCGCTCCTTTTTTATAGAGATCGTAATCTATCAAATAGAGATCAGCAGGTGTTTCTACCGCAAGGGGTAATGCGGATGGATCATGGATGTATACAATGGTGATATCCCTTGATGAAGGTTTTACATTTTTTATAGTAATAATAAAATTTTTTGATGAGCCAATATTTTTTATACTGAATCCCTCAGGATTGTCGCATGCCAGCGTTCTGGTATTGGTAAAATGGATTGTACATCTGTTGAAGAGCTTTTTCAAAAGCTTAACCTCTTCTTCGTTGTCATAAAAGATTCGTAATCTACCGGAAAGTGCATTTTTCCATTTCACAAGGGGAATTAATGGGATGGTATTTGCAGTGGTAATGACAGTATCACGAATGTTTGTAGGATCAATCTGTAAACTGGAAAATGATATGTAGTAGGAGGAAGCTGGGAACTCTATGGTACTGAATGTATTGTTTTTATAGAAAAGAATGCTATCAGGAGCTATCGCAAAGCCACAACCCGAGAAGCGAATGCTACTGGAAGTTTCAGACAATTTATTGTGAACCAGTACATCTCCGGGATATTTTTGATGTATTTCTTTTAGATCAAAGAGAATCTTTTGATTATGAAGAATCTTAAAATTGTTATCTGTATAAAAGATACCCAGAAAGGTTTCACGGTCAGAGATAATCTGTTCTTTTGAAAGTTCCGGTATATCTTCTTCAATGTCAACTATTGTTGCATTATGAAGATCAAGCCCAAAAAGTTTTTGATATTCAAGATAGCGTTTTACAATTAATTTACTGCCAATATAGCGGTTTGATGAAAGGTAACGCGGGTCAATATTAAATTGCTCATGTGCCGGGTTGCCTGTTATAAGATCAGTTATAATAATATTTTCAATAAGAGGGATTATACGTGGCGTTAATGACAGACTGTTGCCAATGCGTATAAAGGGCTTCTCATCTTCAATTGAATCGCCGGTAAATACAATAAAACATTCCGGTGTAATAATGAAAAGCCTGTCGTCATCGTTTTTTATTATATCGTTAAGTTCCATGTTATTCCCTCAATGAAAGCATATGGAAATGATATCATTAGATACCCTTTTATAACCGGTAGTTACGAGCTGTATAGTACAGCTAATATTTTTGCTGAATTTTCTGTTGCTGTATCTACCCTGTGAGGAACTATTGAATCATAATAGATGCAATCACCCGGGTAAAGGATATCAGAGTAATCGACTAATTGTATTTTAACTTCACCTTCTAAAACATATATAAATTCTTCACCTTCATGGCTATATGGCTGTCCGCCCTGTACTGGTTCAAGCGTTACTATAAATGGCTCCATGTGGCGATTAATTTTTTCGGGTGCTAATGACTCATAGGTGTATCCATATCGGACGCCTTCCTTAGATGCAACCCGTGATGTCAACTCCCGTTCATTTGAACGCACAAGGGTAAATGGTGCACTGGTAGTCTGACCAAAAAATCTTCCCATTTCTGTTGATAGGGCATGTGCTATTTTGATAATAGCACCCAATGGCGGCGAGATGAGATGATTTTCAATCTGTGAAATAAAAGCTGATGAAAATCCTGTTTTTTCTGCTAATTCATGCAATGACATATTCTTTTTTTCACGGAATTCTTTTATTTTTTCCCCAACCTTAATTTCACCCATAATTAACTCCCTTACTGTATTATAATTGACATCATGATATGCTGATTTCAACCAAAGTGTATTATTTTGATTAAAAAAGTCAAATTGTTTTAACAATATTCATGAATACTTTTATATTTTAATAACTATCGCTTTGCAATACATTCAATTGCCCGGATAACCATACAATAATTTTGATGTCTTTACTTTTCATACTATAATTTATAATACCTGCATTACAGATTGACGTTGGAATACATTAAATAGTTGCATGAGCACAGTAGGTTGGTATATATGCAAAAAGAATTACGAAAAATTATTATTTTTATGATTATAATGATTTCATTGGTGGTTATCATTACCTATCACTATGGGAAGGTTACATATAATCATGAAAAAGAATTAACAGCACCGGTATATCAATTTATAAGCAAGTGTGATGAAGAATATATCAAAAAAAATAACAAACATATGGCAGATGCAATACATACATCTGTTGTAACACTGGCATATAATATTTTTTATAATGGTAAACACAAAGG
>JAKPOE010000167.1 GCA_029548025.1 Spirochaetota bacterium | reverse complement strand
ATAGTATTGTGAAGATTTTGTAGAAAGGTAATAGAATTTTGTAATGATGATAGATTTACAATTTTTCATGGAGATTGTGCAATCAGTATGATAGATGAGCATTTCCCCTGGCAAGAAGCTGTCCAGTATCGTCATGAACTTCAAAAAAAAGATGGCGGTTTTGGTTTACCTGTTTTTTTGAATACAGGGCTATATTAATGTTTCCTGGCGGTATCATCATACCTGTAAAACGACAGGATAATACCTTTAATACATGTGGATTGCCGTCAGCTTCATGATTGATAATTTCGCGTGCAGTATACGCTAACGTAGCAGTTCCCTGTAGAATAATATCAGGCAGTCCTACCATCTTTGCAAATGCTACCGATGTGTGTATTGGAAAATGAATATTAGAACAACCATCATAAACATAAGGACGCAGTCTATCAATATAAACTTTTTTTTCCCAGCATGGTGATGATGTGTCTTCAGAAAAACCGGGAATTGGAATATTGCTGTTTTCCGTAACGGTGCCGGTGCACTCAACACCGCGCAACATTCCACCTATATGTTCGGTAAAGACTGGTTGATTGTTGTGGCTGTATGCATCAAATCGTATGGTGATGATGGTGCCGGCACGATGAGGCATTATTGAAGCTATTTTTCCTTTTATGATCAATGTGTCATTGGGGGCTATTGGACGGTGGAATTCAAGATGTTCTGTATAATGCACCTGGGTTTTAATTATCTCAAGAGGAAAATTTTTATTGTTGATGTAATCACAAATTTTTTCTGATATTGGCCATGTGCAGGCAACAGCAAACATTGGGTGGGCAATGATCCCTTCAGTGCTTTCATCATTAAAATAATAAGGATTGTTATCATCAATTGCTGCTGCATAATTCATCATTGCACGAGATGATATCGTTGTTGTGTAATCCTTTAGCGTTGTTCCGACAAAAGATGCATCAAGCTTCATAGTAAAAACCTTCCAATTGAATTAAATGCATTATAATTATTATATTCCTTATTGTAACAATTGCAACATGGGATCAGCTACATGATAAACATTAATTCTTAAATAAATCATTAAAAAAATTTTATTTATCACCATTCCACCACTCCTCAAGTTGAAATGTATGGTTAACATTAACTAATTGTCCAATTTTTGGTATAATTAAATCAATTTTATGTGTTTTAGACAAAGCATAGAGCTGTTTGGGTGGATCATTCCATGGATGTTTTGATAGGATGAACATACCCCAATGAATAGGGAAGAATTTTTTAGCCCTAAGATCTTTGAATGCAGTGACAGAGTCTTCGGGAAACATATGCACTTCTCTCCATTGATTGTTATATTGGCCACATTCTAAAAATGCTATATCAAATGGGCCGTATTTTTTTCCAACAGCTTTAAAATGGATATCATAGCCTGAATCTCCACTAAAATAGACACTGTGATTCTTTGACTTGATTACCCATGAAGCCCATAAAGTTTTGTTTCGGTCAAATAAACCACGTCCTGAAAAGTGTTGAGCAGGTGTTGCTATGAATTGTATACTATCAAATTTTGCAGTTACCCACCAATCTCTTTCCACAATCCTATCGTGAGGTATGCCCCAGCTTTTTAAATGTGATCCTACACCTAAGGGAACAACAAAACGTGCTTTTTTATCAATAAAATATTTTACAGACTTCATGTCCAGATGATCATAGTGATCATGAGATATTAATATATAATCTATTACTGGTAGCTCATTCAGCTTTAATACCGGTGGCTGAAACCGTTTATTCATAATATTTACCGGGAATGATGAGTTGGTAAATACTGGATCTACCAGAACAATTATCCCATCTATATTAAGCATAAAAGAGGAATGACCAAACCAGATTACACGCAAATCTGAATCCTGTTGTAAAAATACTGACAGATCTGGTTTTAGTTCAGGAAGTTTTGTGGTTGGCTTTAGAATTTTTCTGCCTTTAAACATATCAATCATAATTGTAAAGGTGATATTTTTATCCCACATCTCATCAATAGCATCTTGATTACGGTTTACAAACATATTTTTGTTAGCATCATAATGCATGGAATGTTTAAACATGCTAACGTTATCCCTATCTGGGTTTGTTCCCATAGAAGCACATCCTTTGAGCGATATTACGATAATAATGGATATAATTAATAAAATAAGCAGCTTTAAGAAAGGCTTTCTGAAATTTTTCATAGTAATAAATGTAAAATTCTTATCCAATGAGTTATCCTATTTTTTAAACTGTTGTCGTAATTTTCGAGCATGTCCCTGTTTTAGTTGAAATTCATAGCAGTTACCCAAGATTAGTACTTGGAAAATAAAAACCAAAGGAGTAACCACTATGAACTTAAAAAAAGTAAAAAAGCAATGATTAAAGAGTCAAGGCAAAAAGAGCTGAA
>JAKPOE010000164.1 GCA_029548025.1 Spirochaetota bacterium | reverse complement strand
ATATGTCGTGCAATCCTGTAACATTTGCTTCCGATGCGGGAGCAATAATGCAGGAGTATACATTGCAATTTTGCAAGGCGTATGATATGTTTCCTCAGACTCAGCATGTAGAACTTCTGGCTGTATTTGACAGAACATAATCATGCAACTGTCCAATTCACAAAAAGCAATACAACGGAGGGTGTATCATCATGTAATTAAGCGGATGCATACATTTTTTACAATTGTTCAGCCTGGCTTTGAACAGATTGCATTCAATGAGCTGTTACATATGGGCATCAAACCGCTGGCTATTACAAAAGGCGGGATAGTATTCCGCGGGAATCTTTACGATAGCTATAAAGCAAACATGTTTAGCCGTGTTGCTACACGTATTATCATGCGTTTAACAGAATTCAGGGCTCTGCACTTTAATGAGATTTACCGCACACTGAGAAATTTTCCATGGGAATTATATATAAGCAGTGGGACATCTATTGCTATTGAAGTATCGGTTCATAAATCAAAACTTCATCATACCGATAGAATTGGTAAAGAAGTTCTTAACGCCATTGAAAAGAGGATGAATGATTTTGCACTGCATATAAATACTGACCAATACCGGGTACAAACAATTTATATACGGTTTGATCATGACCAGTGTGGTGTCAGTATGGATACAACCGGTGATCCTTTATATAAGAGAGGATATAAACAGCACGTTGGGCGGGCACCATTACGAGAAACAATAGCAGCTGCATTGCTGTATGAATGCGATATAACCAGCTATGATGTTATCATTGATCCTATGTGCGGTAGCGGAACATTTCCACTCGAAGCATGGTGTATGACAAACAATTTTTTTCCAGGGATAAACCGTGCGTTTGCCTTTATGCACTGGCCATCATTCAGAAAAGAGGCATGCAATTCATTGGCATCATCATTGAGCAGGGGAAACTATGGCGCAACAATACTTGCCGGCGACAGGGACCCATCAATGGTTACTATCGCCAAAAACAATTGTACTATACTTGGTGCTGCAATAACTACCTATAGTGGTGATTTTCTTACTGAAAAATTAACGATTGAAGGGAAACATATCTTATGTACAATGAACCCGCCTTATGGCAAGCGCATAGCTGATGATGACACAGCAGGAATATATAGCAGGCTGTCATATATTTTTGAAAACTGGTATCCTGCATGGAGTTTTTGTATTATCATTCCTTTATCACTGCGGCATGTCTTCACCGTCCCTGTAACGAAAGAGATACGATTTAACAATGGTGGATTGCCTGTCATTGCTCTGATTGGAAGGGAGCGATAGCTCTCCACAATTTGCTTAGCTTCTGAGAAAAAAATATATTAAAAGCTATAATCTTATCTTTGAGGACACATGCATAATCATGGAGTGACACCATCTTATCGGCAAGGGTGACAACCCACGATTCACCATAGCGAGGTGGTATGGGGGTTAGTGGCCACATATGTTTAAGGATAATATCTTTTTCTTTTTTTGATATAACAAAATGTTTTGCAGCATTGTTAAGCGCTATGTGTGGATGGCGTAAACCATGTAAGCGCGGACCGCCGGTACGCCAGTTGTACATATAAAAATCATGCAATAATGCACCCCGTGTTGCAGCGATATAATCCAGATGCAGCAGACGTGACCATTGGTACGCTAATTGTGCAACAGCTATGGTATGCTGATAGCAGCTGATTGTGCCGTGATGAGCAAAAATTTTTAAGGTATTAAATGCAGGATGCAACAGTATATCCTGCACAAAGGGTAATGACTCAAATCGTATGGTTTCCATAGTTATTTATGTTTATTATGATTATCAATCATTTTTGTTATGCTTTGTAGGAACATGGTGTATCGTTCTTTGATGCTGCTTACCAGACGCAATGTTTTTGGTGGTATCATTTTATTTATTTTTTTCCGATACGAGATGGCATTATCAACAAAATATCGTAATGTCAGAAGAGCATCATTCTGAAAACGTATAGCCATTGTATGCTGCAAGAAGGATGGAGTTTTTTTTGCATTAATAAGCTTTTGAACAACACTATGTGTCAGCAAGCAATCTATTATCATAATTGTTAAGCCCGAAAAAGCTATAGTATTTACCAGTGTTTCAGGTATAGTGGTATAAAAATGTATAAACATCGGGAGCAGTACATATTCAAATGCCAGTGCAAGCAACCCCCAGATAATTGAAAACGGTAAACATACAAATCCCTGTATATTCAGTGGTTCATCTAAATAATTCCAGTAACGCTTGCCAAACAGAATATACAGTAACACCCCTGATACATATTCCAGCACGCTTAGTGCTAAAAAATAAATAATACATTTATAGATAATAGGCATGGAAATAGTAGCATAGGCGATAGTTGTTATAATAACTGCACCTATCCCGTAAATGGGAAGATATGGTCCTGTTAAAAAACCCGGATTTACAATTTTTTTATTATTGAGAGAACGATAGATAACTTCTAATATCCACCCTGCTGTAGAAAAGATGATAAACTCAAACAGCATCAGCTGGTAATCATGCATTGGTTTTGTCTCCATGTATTGGATTAGATTTAAATATTGAACTGGAAATAAAATCGATACTTGACTCTAAAGAATCAAGGGAATAGGTGATACTGTTTTTTAATGTTGCTTCAATACCTTTAAGAAAAAGCTGCATTGTGTTGATAATCTGCTGACTATTTGCATTATGTAATAACCCTGCTTTTGAAGCTTCAGAAATGATATTTTGTAACATATGCTGTTCACTTGCATTGAGTTCTTCAGAAAAATCCTCATCGTGGAGTGAAGAGTCTTTAATAAATGGATTGTTAATAAAAAGCTGGATATGCTCCCTGATCAATGTTTTCATTTTTTCAATGGGTTGAGTGTTTGCAGTAAGGAGTTCCTGTAATTTTTGATCGAATTGCTGTATCTTTTCCAGTATCAACGCTTTGAGCAATCCCTCTTTACTGCCAAAATAGTTATAGATAGTTGCCTTGGCAACCCGTGCATCATGGGCAATATCATCAACGGCTGTTTTTTTTACACCAAACCTGTTGAACATCATCTCAGCCGTGCGAAGTATCTGGTGTTGTTTTCGTTTTATCATGGTACTACCATTTTATACTTTTATACTATTTTAGTATAAAATAATACTAAACCAGGCTATCGTCAACAATAAAATAAAAATTTTTTTAGCATCATGTTGTAGATATATCAAATGAGAGACAACCCGAGGTCTATCATGACATCAAGGATATGCTGCTGGATGACATTATCTGGTTAATCTGGTTGTTGGGAGGGATTTATAATTAATGTGATGAACAATTATTGACAGCTAAATAATGATATTTTGTGAGGTACTACTAATCAAAATATAAAGATTAACATTCACAAAAATATACCAAGCGTTGTATTAAAATCTGTTAAATTATACAGGTTTTGTTCATTTTTAAAAAATGCTTGTATTTTTCAAGGTGATTATTCAAATGGTCATATTCATAGTAATACAATAAAAATTAGTTTTAGTTTAATTTAAAATGTTAAATGGAATTTAAATGGCTGCAATCAAAAGAGCATTGATAAGTTTGTCCGATAAGTCGGGGATAATACCGTTTGCTAAAAAGCTCAATAATGGTGGTGTTGCAATTTTGTCTACAGGAGGCACTGCCAGGCTTCTCAGGGATAATGGTATTGATGCTACTGAAGTTTCAGATTACACCGGGTTTCCGGAAATGATGGATGGGAGGGTAAAGACGCTCCATCCAAAAATACACGGTGCGCTATTGGGATTGCGTGATAATCCTGAACATATAGAAGCAATGCAGAAGCATGGTATAATACCCATTGATATGGTGGTGATTAATCTATACCCATTTCAACAGACAATTTCCAGAGGATGTACCCTTGACGAAGCAATTGAAAATATTGATATTGGCGGACCTGCAATGCTTAGATCAGCTGCTAAAAATTATAAATATGTAACCGTTATTGTTGACCCTGAAGATTATGATACTGTCTTAAGCGAGATGGAATTGAATGATGGATGTGTGTCAGAAGAAACAAATTTTAGGCTGGCAAGCAAAGTTTTTGAGTTGACATCACAGTACGATTCAATGATTGCTACATATTTAAAAGAACAAATTAAGAATGCTTAAAGGGTAAACCGTTGCAAGCGGAGCCCATAATGTGCATATTACAATATAAACATCGGAGGTAATAGATGGCAGAAGTTACATTAAAAGAGATTTACCCGGTTCCAGAGAAATTCCGCGCAAAAGCGTATATAAAGAGCCGGGCTGAGTATGAAAAGATCTGGAAAGAGTCATTGTCCAATCCAGAAGATTTTTGGGGCAAGATTGCAGAAGAATACGTGACCTGGTTCAAAAAATGGGATAAGGTTATGGATTGCAATTATGGTACAACTTCAAAGGACCTCTGGGTACGATGGTTTGTAAATGGTAAGGTTAATGTATCATACAACTGTCTGGACAGACACCTTGAAAAACGGGGTAATCAGATCGCTTTGATCTGGGAAGGCAATGAACCAACCGAAGACAAGAAGTTCACGTATAAAGAGCTTCATGAGCAGGTGTGTAAGTTTGCCAATGTTTTAAAGAAGAATGGTGTAAAGAAAGGTGACCGTGTTACATTCTTCCTCCCCATGATCCCGGAACTTGCAATTGGTATTTTAGCCTGTACACGAATTGGTGCAGTTCACTCAGTTGTTTTTGGCGGATTTTCTGCAGAAGCACTGCGTGACCGAATTCAGGACTGCAAATCTGAAGTGCTGATATCATGTGACGGTACTTTCCGAGGAGCAAAAGCTGTTCCCCAAAAAGACACTGCTGATAAAGCAATTGCTGAGTGCCCAACGGTTCGTTTGCACATTGTTGTAAAGAGGGTTGGCAGCAAGATTCAGGTCAACTGGAATGATAAGATGGATAAGTGGTATGAAGAAGAGATGGCTAACGCAGATGCTAACTGCCCGGCAGAACAGATGGATGCAGAAGATCCTCTGTTTATTCTTTATACATCAGGCTCCACAGGGAAACCCAAAGGTGTAATGCACACCACCGGTGGATATTTAACCTATGTTGCTTACACTCACAAAATGATTTTTGATTATCATGATGGCGATATCTACTGGTGTACAGCAGATGTTGGCTGGGTAACCGGTCACTCATATATTGTATATGGGCCACTGGCAAATGGTGCAACAACCATTATGTTTGAAGGTGTTCCAACATATCCTGATTTTGGAAGATTCTGGGCAATTGTTGAGAAATATAAAGTAAATATCTTTTATACAGCTCCAACTGCTATCCGTGCATTGGCAAAAGAAGGTGATAGCTGGGTTGACAAACATGATATTTCTTCCATTCAGCTATTAGGTTCTGTTGGTGAACCTCTTAATCCAGAGGCATGGAACTGGTATTACCATAAGATAGGCAGGGGTGAGTGTCCAATAGTTGATACATGGTGGCAGACAGAAACCGGCGGTATTTTGATTACCCCGCTACCAGGAGCAATTGATATTAAACCGGCTATGGCAACAGTACCATTCTTTGGTGTAGAGCCATGTATTGTTGATGATAATGGCACAGAGCTTGAAGGTGTATGCACCGGAAATCTTTGTATAAAGAGAGCATGGCCAGGGCAGATGAGAGGAGTTTATGGAGATCCAGAACGATTTTTTAATACATACTTTACGCAATTTCCTGGTAAGTACTTTACAGGTGATGGCGCTAAACGAGACAAAGATGGATACTATCAAATAACAGGCCGTGTTGATGATGTTATCAACGTATCAGGGCATCGTATGGGTACTGCTGAAATCGAATCTGCTCTTGTTGCACATCCTAAAGTAGCTGAAGCTGCTGTTGTTGGATATCCTCATGAGATTAAGGGACAGTCAATTTATGCGTTTGTAACGTTAAATACTGGTGTAGAAAAGAGTGACGAACTTAAGAAGGAGCTTGTTGCTCATGTCCGTAAAGAGATTGGACCTATTGCAACACCTGAAATGATACAATGGGCAGATGTCCTGCCAAAAACTCGTTCAGGAAAGATCATGCGACGAATCTTAAAGAAGATTGCTGCTGGCGAATTTGATAAATCGGGTATGGGTGATACTTCAACGCTGGCTGACCCAACTGTTGTTGATACACTTATCAATGATGCAAAAAAATTGCAGGGCAAGTAAGAAATATTTACAATAGAAATAGAAGAGAAGTAGAAAAAAGGCTGCCGGGTAATTGGCAGCCTTTTTTAATAATCAACTATGCGAAAAAAATCGATTCAGTAGATTCAATCATATTCAGTACCATGCACCAAATACCATGAAAAAAAACGGAGAATACATTGATGTCAATTCAACTGGGGGAAAAACTCTGGAGTACTGACTCAACACTACACCATCACCATTCAACCCCTCTGCGAGCTTTAACGCCATTATTATAATAATGTTTTATCTCCTTCATCTCTGTAATCAAATCACAGTAGGGGAATAATGTTTTGGAAAGTCCGCGACCAGTTAAAATTAATTCAGTTTCATGATGTTTTATTTCAACCAGATGTATAATATCCTCTTCTGAAAGAAGTTTCCACTGCAATGCAGTTAATATCTCATCACATATAACGATATTAAAGGAACTATCGGTACATACAGCTAAACATCGATCATAAGCTTTTCTGGTTAATTCTTTAAAATACTCATCATCTGTTCCGGGTATATAAAAGTTTTTGCTTCCATAAGTTTCAATGGTGATAAGATCATGGAATCGTTTCAGTGCAATACGCTCACCCGATTTTTTTCCTTTTAAGAATTGTATGATGATTGAATGTTTACTCCACCCGGCGGCACGGACAGCTAATCCCAATGCTGCGGTTGTTTTGCCCTTACCGTTGCCGGTATAACACTGTACATACCCATTCATGATCATGCCTTCTTCTTTAATGTGAGCATCATAACGCTGCTGATGAGCACCATACCTGCAAGGATTAAAAATGAAAGTTCAAAAGAGTTGGTTAAGTTTTTAATGATACCTATCAGATAAGGTCCAACATATCCACCAATATTACCCGATGAGTTAATGAGCCCTACAGCTCCTGCTGCGGCTGCACCAGAAAGAAATGTTGTTGGATATGACCACCAGACCCCAAATGGGCCAAATATGCCAATGGCAGCTATGCATACAAATAGCATGTTGACAACGGGATCTTGTATAAATACACCTGCTCCCAACCCTAGAGCGGCAATAGCAAGCGGTATTGCACCATGGAGCCTTTTTTCGCCGGTTTTTGACGAAGAATAGCCAATATAAACCATTACAATGAGTGATACTGTCATGGGTATGGCAAAAAGTGAACCAATAGTGATATTAGACCAGCCCGATAGTTCCTTTATAACGGTTGGCATCCAGTAATTAAATCCCCAGAATCCGGTTATCCATAAAAAATAGATGAGTGCTAATTTTAATACCTCTTTGTCCTTTAACGCCTGCCATATAGTATAGTGCTGTGTTTTTTGTTTACTTTCATCTGATAATGCATTGAGAAGATATTCCTTCTCTTTATCAGATAGCCATGATACCTTCATGGGATCATTTGACAGGATAAAGTATAAAAGTATGCCAAAGAAAAGTGCCGGAATAGCTTCACATACAAATAATAGCTGCCATCCTTTTAATCCAAATAGTGATACGTCTAATAAAAAGCCTGCAAGTGGTGAGCCAATAATAGCAGAAACCTGTAACGAGGTAAGCATCAATGCTATAGCTTTAGGTCGCTCCTGCAATGTAAACCAGCGTGGGATGACACTGGCATAGAGTACGGGATAAAAGCTTGCTTCAGCGCTGCCCAATAAAAAGCGCAATGTATAAAAATGCCATGGTCTGGTAATGAATATCATTAAAAATGAAACAATACCCCACGTTATCATTATACGCATGAGCCAGCCTTTGGGATTCCACTTTTCAGCGATAATGGCGCCCGGTATCTCAAAGAGTATGTAGCCTATAAAAAAGATACCGGCACCCATCCCAAAAATTTCCGGGGTAAACTGTAAATCCTGATTCATCGTCAATGCTGCATAGGCAATATTAACCCTATCCAGGTATGCAATGATTGAGCCAATAAATAGAGGTAATAAAACATGTATATATCGTTTCAAGGTAAAATTTTTTATAGCGATAGTATCCATAGAACAATCATCCTGTATCTTTGTAGCAAAGTATATTGTAATGAAGTGATAATGAAAATTGCAATTGTTTTTATGTAAAAAATATTTAAAATAGTATACTTCATAAAAATGCTTGCAATTTTAAAAAATTATTTCAGTATTGCAGTATAGGGCGATTAGCTCAGCAGGTTAGAGCGCCTGCCTCACATGCAGGAGGTCACTGGTTCGAATCCGGTATCGCCCACATCTACACAATACATGCAAAATATCCCTTTCGTCTGCTGTGTACATTGTAACAGAAAGTTTATCACAGGAACTATCGCCAAAAGCCAGTCCGCAGTGATAGTTTTTCAATAGTGTAACATTGGATAAAAATAAACCGTCAGCATTTAGTATGGTGTCGTACTGTAAAGCCTGTGCAAGCGATAGTCCTTTTAATTTTGCAATTGCCTCTTTTATTGTCCATAGTGAAATAAACCGTTTGGTTTTATGCAACAACGAGCGGTTTACAAACTGTTGTTCGCCTATGGAAAAGTAACGTTTAACAATTTTGTTGCGATAGACAGCATGCCGTATGGTTGATTCGATGTCAATGCCATGAGGTTTTTCGCTTATGCTGATAGCGACAGCGTTGTCAGTGTGGGATAGTGATAGCCAGTACTGTTTGCCATCAATAACGATAGTATTACCGTTCAGTGGATGGTGCGCGGTTCCAGATAACAATTGCAAAAAGGCTTTTGTGGCAGTTTTGCGTATTACTATTTCGGCTTTGCGATTCAGTGATGAGCACTGTTGCAGCTTATGAGCATCTTCAGCATCAAGGAAAAAATGGTATGCATCGTGATGCTGGATCACAAAATTTTTATTGTATTGTACAAAGAAACACTGTAAAGGTAAACTGCTCATACTTATACTGGTAATAAAAAAATTATGGCTATAATAACAAACAGATAATTTTTTTCAATATTTTTTGCTATATTTATTAAATATGAACAAGCAGGTGAGGATTATTTTTTAAGCACAGTATGTTGTAAAAAGTATTGTTACCGACAGTACCTTTACAGAACAATTCCACACAGGATGAAAATTTCAGGAGAATCTATGCGAAGAACAAAGATTGTGTGTACGCTGGGACCAACAAGTGAAGAGAAAGAGGTGATAGTACGCCTTGTGCGTGCAGGGATGAATGTTGCAAGGTTAAACATGTCGCATTCTACTCATCAGATACATGAAAAAAGTATTGCACTGATCAGGGAAATAGCAAATGAGCTGAACACTCCTATTGGAATACTGGCTGATTTGCAGGGGCCAAAAATACGAGTTGGCACATTAAAAGAAAAGGTAATTTTAGAGCCAGGACAGCAGTTTATCTTAACAACACGTGATGTCCCTGGCAACGCAATAGCGGTTAGTGTTTCGTTAAAAGACCTCCCCGAATCAGTACATAAAGGACAGGTGATACTCCTTGATGATGGTTTGCTTGAACTGGTTGTAGATGAGGTGCAAAACACTGATATCTATACTACGGTTGTCCGTGGTGGTGAGCTAAAAGATCATAAAGGGATTAATTTGCCTAACGCATCAGTAAAAA
>JAKPOE010000160.1 GCA_029548025.1 Spirochaetota bacterium | reverse complement strand
TTTTTACTGTACTTGGCTATCTGTAAGCTGTAATAGTGTAATTTCCCCATTCGGAGAGAGAGGGATTCGAACCCTCGGTACCGTTTCCAGTACAACGGTTTAGCAAACCGTCCCCTTCGGCCTCTCGGGCATCTCTCCGTTTTTCGGAAGGTGAGGGATTCGAACCCCCGGGGCTTTCACCCAACGGTTTTCAAGACCGCCTCCATAGACCACTCGGACAACCTTCCGATAGCAACACTATTGGAAGGTGTGTTGTTGTCAAATAAAAATTGAGCACACCTTTTTATTTTTCTATGATAAGGAACTCAACTCGTCTATTTTGCGACCTTCCCGCCTCTTTCTTATTGTCAGCTATTGGTTTTGATTCACCATACCCTACTGTTTCAAAACGCTCGGGATCGAGCCCCTTGCCAATCAGATAATTTTTTATTTCCTCAGCCCTTTGTTCCGATAGCTGCTGGTTAAATGCTGCATCTCCCTGGTCATCGGTATGTCCTTCAATCCTGACGCGAACCTTTTTCTGTTTTAAAATTTCCGCTATTTTTTCCAATTCAGGATATGATGAGGGCAGTATTTCTGCGCTGCCAAAATTAAATGTTATTTTATCAGTAATTAACAATACTTCATCAAAATGGATTGAGTTTAGTTTTTCCTGTAACGTTTTGATCTCATCCTCACTCAACTCCTCTGGATTTGTTGGTGTGCTCTCTTCACCTATGATGACTTTATTGCGATATGACAGCAGAACCTTCTGATCATCAAATATTGGATTATATATTTCGGTAATCCCCGAAAGCGAATAAACCAGCGTTTGCAATGCTGCTTCACCTGAATCAAGATTTTGCTCAGCACCTTTTGTTTTTACCGTTTGCCCTTTATTCTTGCCCTTGTTATATGCAGATTTTTTTTGTTGTCCCATAAGACTATCATTTTCAACAGATTCTGGAACAACCATAAAACCTAAATCAGTTCCCCGTATTGCAGCAAATGCAGTTGGAGTTTTTACATGAAGATCATGTTCTTTAAACAACTTATCAAACTTACCATACATAGATCCTGTATGTATCTGTAATCCTAATTTCTTTACTGTTAATGAATCGATAGCCATCTCTGAACTTTCTGATAGCTGTATTGCGGTGTTATCATGGAAACGAATATCCATTCTTGAATCGGGGTCAGTCTTTACCCAGTAACCTTTATACAATGTTTGACCAACAACTGCTATCTTCCACTGCGCCTTTTCATCTTCACGAAAATATGAATCTCCTATTATAAATGTGATTTTAGGATTTGTTTGTACCAGCACGGGAAAACGAATTAATATATACTCTGTTATTATGAGATATGATATACTTCCTGCAATCACAAGAATAATTCCAGTAATACTATACATGATAAACCGTTTCATGACAGCCTCCCTAAAATATGATTATCTCATCAATGTCATTCCGGGCTTGACACGGAATCCAAATGTGTAACGTTAGATTCTTAAATGAATTCAGTATGACTTTTTAAAAACATTACACTGTGTTGCCTTCTGGATGCATTGCTACATGCCGTACTGTCTGCCTCAGTTTGAATATGTAATCGTATTCAACCAACCATGTCAAATCAAATATAAAAATTAATAGCGTATTATAATAGATAGTAACTATCGTACACAACATTACTGCTTTCTAATATTTTATATATATAGTATATTATTATTTTATAATTTTATTGACATTTTAATATCTGAATATCTTATAATTCATACCATTACAATTTTTTTTTACGAGGTGATACCCATGAAAAAATTTATTTTCATTTTAGCAGTTGTTACCCTTTTTACGATTGCTCTTTACTTCAATGTATCATTGACCCATGCTCAGAGCAATTCTATCGTTTTTTTAAGTCCTGAATTTACAAAATTTGTCTGTGACGAATGGAACAGAAGTGAGCTGACCCAAAAATTGGGCACAAAGGCAGTTGGTGGTAATGACTGGATTTTGACAAAAAATAAATACACCGGTCAGGTTAGAAACAAACAGGTTTTTGCGATGTCACGAAGAGACTGCGATTCAATGCCAAAAGTTCAACTTACCATTGAAAATAAGGATGGCAGGGCAATATGCACATACGGTGGTGCGTTAATTGAAGAGTATAAAACCGCAGAGTGGGCTTTTGCACCAACCACTGTTCAATGGTATAAATTTGCTTCGGGGATGTGGGGGTATATGCAGATGCCGGGCATCATGAAAGGATTCAGAGGACCTATGTTTGTTGCCAGAGCAAATATTGACAATTTTGGAATATTCTGGAAGGTAGTTGGCAAAGCAGCAAAACAAATCAATGCAGATTACAAAGCACCGTGCGCTCTGTCACAAGATGACATTGATGCTATTGAAAAATATATCAAAAATACCCAATAGCACAATTACTACTATTGTTCTTGTGCAAATAACAGCGGGATAATAGTAATTAAAATGAGCACAGCAGATACAACAAATATCTCAGGTGTTGGAATAATACCTGGTTTGCCATCAATGGTTGCCCGTATACCCCATCTGTCAGCAACTATCGCCCCAATGAGCGGACCAGGTATCATTGTAAATGCAACATAGAACAATGTAAAATATCCTGCAAACTCACCTCGCCTCTCTTCAGGGAATAAATCTTTACTCCATGCTCCTGTAGCAACTGTCCATATTGTCTGAGCAATTATCCATAAGGTTGCTAATATGCCGATAGCTATCGGTAAACGAGCATACGAAAATGCAATAAGCGAAAATGAAATTAATATCACAGCAAAAATAGCAACAGGTTTACGCCCTATTTTATCAGCAATAATGCCGGCAGGGATGGAAGCTGCTATTCCGCCAATAAAGATAGATACTGCTATAATAACCGATGACGTAGCAATATCAATTTTCAAAAAATGTTTCAGGTAAATCAATAGGTATGGGAAAAAAACATTGAATGCCATCCCCCAGAATCCTATAGCAAGCAACACATACAAAAGATTTTTATTGTGCCGCAGTGCTTGCATATTTAAGCTTCCCCTTATTCTTTTTACGATAGACTTACTATCGGTAACTATCGCCCTTTGTGGCTCCACTGCTGCAATGCCGCCTATAACACCTGATAGTAATACCAGCGCACCGGCTGCACCAAAGAAGAAAAAGTATCCCATTGATTCTACAATTTGCCCTGATGCGCCATAAACAAGTAAAAGCGCAATCCATGTTGCAAGCGATAGTAACCCTTGAGCTTTCCCGCGGTTGGCATCGGTAGTTACATCGGTTAAATAGGCATTGTATACTGCATCATACGATGTTGAACCAAAAAATGTCATAACTGAATCAAGGATGATGACCATCCATGCAGCGACGATTACCGGCTTGATCCATTCCGCCATTGGTATTACCCATATAGAGACACTCCATGCTAAATATCCATACAGAAGAAATGGCTTGCGTTTGCCAATTGAATCAGAGAACGCCCCCATGATAATGGCAGTAACCGTTGCTGTGACTGCAGAAAGCGCCACCATGATGGAAACATACTTAGGGTCAGGGATTATTCTGTCATATAAAAAGGTATTAAAAAATTGATTTTCAATAGCCCATGCTATCTGCCCGCCTAAACCAAGAAGAAAAAGGGAGATGCTTATTCGTGCTTTCATTGTGTATCCTCCAGCAATATGCCAATGATTGTAAGAGTACTGATAATTAATGTCAATAAAGATTATTACTTTGTAATAAAGAAGATATAGTTATTATAACTACCGTGGAAATTTTTGATGGTCCATCATCCCCCCCAATGGATGGGGAGATGACGACTGCTATTGAAAGCATTTACTTTTGTTATACCAGTATTTTTAGTATTAAGATATAATAGCAATTGACAGCTTATATAAAATAATACTATATTGCTTTTCATCAATACCTGTACTGCTGCATACCATGAAAATGAACGGCATTACCGCATCATTTAAAACACTGTATGTTATTTTAGTTATTGTAACTCTTACTGCCGGCAGCATTGCATTATCGGGTTGCGACAACTATGACATTGATGAAAGTGCAGTACAAAAAATAGATTGCCCGGATGAGTATAGTGTATTGCCATGGCAGTGGGATTTGAAAATCTAAAGACATTTAACAGAACATTTAAAAAATTTACACAATCAAAACCAAGCAACTATAGGAAATAATATACTTTAATGATTGGACAAATTTAGCAACCTCTACTTTTTACATGACAAGAGATTTCTTATCATGTATTATAATAGCAATTTTGTATTATGGGGGTTTGCAATGCATACATGCTTAAAATGGTATATACCACTTTTTGTAATAGTTGTATGTATTCCCGTCTATGATTCGGCTGTATCCAGCCAAAATCAAATAACCTGCCTACATGAGGATTGGACTGAATGTGCCAGTAATGATATAAAAAGCAAATGGATTGAATATGCCCCTGATTGGAAATTATTAAAAAAGAAAGATGATGTTTTATTGTACACAAGGAAGTTGCCATCTGGTATTGTGCAGGTAAAAGCAGAAAAAATCATGTATGTAAAGCCTGAGGTAGTTGAACAGCTTGTGCGTGATGTACCTGCCTATAAAGAATTTATGTATAAGTGCTTCATAGCAGAAACAATAAAAATATTCAATGATGAAGATATGATAATACACAACGCCACGGCCATGCCATGGCCTTTAAAGCCAAGGGATGGGGTGGTACGGACACAGGTTACAAAAGATTGGGACTATGGAAGATTTGAAGTATTATGCTATGGGTTACTTCCACCTGAAAGCGAACAATATGTCCCACAAGTTGAAGGATTTGTCAGGATGTATGAAGTTTCAGCATATATGATAGCTCACATATTGCAAAGGGAAAAGGTAAAATGCTTTTATATTATTCATGCAGATCCTACCGGCGTTCCACTTTTTGCCGTAAACCATTTAATCGACAGCTATCCATACTATACCATCATCAAATTTGAAGAAATGCTAAAAAAGCCTGAATATATAGATAGGGGTAAAAACTCAAAATATTTAGCTCAAATAGAAGCATTTTGTAAACAAAAACAAAGTGCTTTACCTAAAACAAATCAACATATTTTACCATAAGGAGGTTTTTACTATGGTACAGGTAGATATTGTATGGTCATACGCATTTGGTGCTTCATTTGCTGCAGTTGCTGCCCATCAACTTAAAATCGTTAAGCATTTTTATAAGCTATGGAATTGTATATTCACTTTTGCGATTTTTAAAAAAGTATTGCATATTTATCATGATTATTTCTTATAGTAAGTAGCTCTTTTAATCAAATGGAGGCTATCATGCAAAGTGTATCATTGGTAAAATATTCCAAAAGTACTGATTCTTTAAAGCAGGCTATAGAATTATGTGATGGTTTTAGCAAGTTAAAACCCGGTGATAAAGTGTTAATTAAACCCAACCTGGTGGCATGGGATGAATTATTCCCTCCTGCTCCGTATGGTGTATTTACTACAACAAGGATGGTTGAAGACCTTATAATAATCTTAAAAGAATATGGATGTAACGATATTACCATTGGCGAAGGTTCGGTTGAGGTTAAAAAAGGTGTTGGAACAATGGCAGCCTTTGCAGGATTGGGATATACTGATTTAGCATCACATTATGGAGTAAAGCTTGTTGATTTTAATGAATCAAAATCAGAAAAATGCTCCATCGATGCATCCACTCATCTAATGATAGCAAAAGAAGCATTGGAGTGTGATTTTTTTATCAACTTCCCTGTATTAAAAACTCATGGACAAACTAAAATTTCACTGGGGCTGAAAAATTTGAAAGGATGTCTTAAGGCATCATCAAAAAAACTTTGTCATCACCCACAGCTAAATTTAGAATACTGTTTCCCGTTTGTTGCTGACTATGTAAAACCTGAACTTACCATTATTGATGGAATATATGCACTGGAGAAAGGAGCCCTCCATTTTGGCAACGCATACAAAAAAGATATTATCATTGCTTCTACTGATATTTTAGCTGCCGATATTATTGGTGCAAAGGTCATGGGCTATGAACCATCTGATATAGCTCATTTTGTAACCTATGCGACACGACATAACAAATCGCTGGTACTGAGCGATTATGCAGTGAAAGGAGAAAAACTGGAAGATCACATCCAGCCATTAAAGTGGGATTGGTCATGGACAGCGGATAACACCGGCCCTGGCGCATTTGCTAAAATGGGTATTCAAGGGGTTGCGTTGCCAAAATACGATGACACGCTATGCTCGGGCTGCTCACCAATTGCCAATATGTGCAATATTCTGGTGATGTCTGCGTTTAAAGGGCAGCCTCTTCCAAAAGTAGAAATTTTAAATGGCAAAAAGATGCAGGCGCGTCCTGGTTATGATAAAACAGTGTTGTTGGGCAATTGCATCATAAAAGCCAACAAGAATAATCCCACCATCAAAGAATCGGTGGAAGTGAAAGGGTGTCCGCCCAACTTTGACGATGTCGTGAAAGCACTCAAAACCTGTGGATTAGAAGTTAACGAAATGGCATATTTAGGCTATATGAAACAACAAAGTGAAAAATACAATGGCAAAGAAGGATATGACCCATTATACTATAGAGCTTCTTCTTGAGAAGGTTTCTGTCGTATAAAAGCTGCGATCATGTAAGGTAACACTACCGTTCCATCGCTGTGCAAATCATAAAGAGCAGTAAGTGTGTCTTTATGTTCTTCAATGAGCTTTTCTAATTCACTGCTTCTTGTTTGCAGGTAATCAGCAAGCAATAATATATTCATATTAATCTTCTGCGTGTTTAGCTTCACAATACCAAATTCATTGAGTGTCATAAATGTTTTTAAATCATCTTCAAGGTAATAATCCGTATGTAGCGGATTGATAACATGAGCTATCTCATCAAAGATTCCTTCAGCATCTTCATTAGGAAGTACAAACCCGGCATAAAAGAATACCCCTTCAAATTGAAGTGAACGTCTGAATTCATCAATTGCCCTGCCCGTATCAAGTAAATCCAGACAATCAATGCATATAATCATATCTGCTTTATAATAATCAACAGGGAACTGGCTGAAATTCCCCGCTATAGTATACAGGCGGTTCATCCACTGTTTATTCCCATATGCATTATAAAACGACTGTAGCACGGTTACAGAAGGTTCAACCACAACAACTAATGCCTTTGAATGCTCCATTATGCTTTCAATATATGCAGGGTTGCCCAGGCCAATCTTCACTATTACGCGTGGTTTATAAACCTCGATACAATCAACAAGCCGGCTATTGACAGGCTCAAAACGGCTGGCGGGTTCAATCACCATATGCAACAGAGCATCAAATTCAAAAAGCTTTTGTAATGAATCAAATGACATGGGGTCCTTCCCTTTATTTTTTGTGCGATAGTTACTGTATAACAAACTCTACTGTTGTGATTTAAAATGCAAGCATAAAAATGATATAGACGCTGTACAACCAACCGTAAAGCAATACAGCCCACGGTTTAACCCGTGGGCTGTATTGCATCAGTATGTTTTAAAAATGAACGTTAATGTTGTAAACAGATAATGATCCTTTTCAGTTAACTCATTTCCAGCATCAAAGTACTGTGTTTGATACATATACATAGGAGTAATAATAATGGTTGGTGTACATTTATAGCTGAATCCAATATACAATCTGTTTTGTGTAAAACCACCATATTCAAAACCAGGAGAAAGTGGCGAAGGTGTTATATCCTTGGTATCATCATCCTCAATAATCCCCTGGAAAATTTCATCGCCTATCATAACGGCAAACTGATCGGTAACATTGTATTCAACTCTGAAATATTCACGAATTAGTAGCGAATATCCTTTGTTCTTTGAACTTGAATCATATAATGACGAATAAACCTTATTATGAAAAATGACTCTGTTCCAAAATTTGAAATTCCCAATTTTATATTCCAATGTTGGCATAAATTCTATATTATGTGAATAGTAATATTTATCGTGGTCAGATGGATTAACTGCAGAACGTATAGGGAATCCTTGATAATAATACCATAATGGCAATTTAACCGTTAAATTACCAAACTTCATGGTATAGGTAGGACCGGTAAAAACTTCATAAAAAAAAGTCTTTTTTTCTACATTGCCCTTTGGATCATTATTGCGATCAAACTCATAGCTATGACTTGATAACAATGTCCATGACCATTCAGGCGAAAGTAATGCTGTTAAATCTAAATACGTCCACGAACGATAAGCTACCGGAACGGCAAAAACATTAACAGAAGTACAGATAATAAAAAAGAATAAAACAAAGAATATAGATCTTTTTAGCATGGGCAACCTCTCTTTATATAGTATGAAAGAATTAAAATAATCTAATTTTGTAGTTATTCAACATCTACGATGGCATGTCAATAATATTTGTTTACTATGAGCGAGAAATGGTATATATGTTGTTATCTTCACAAACTAACTTTTCCTTACATAAAGAATGCAACGCTTTTTCTATTTTATCGCGGTCACAATCTAAATACATAACAAGTTCTTCTTTACGCGCTTTTTTCTTATCAACAAGGTAGCGAATAATCTGACCGCGAACCTTACGCAATGAACTATTGAAAGGTGATTGTATTGTATACTGTTCGCTATGGCGTGAGGCATTATAATGCTGCTTTATAAAAGTTCCACAATCCATCAATGCATTATAAAACTTACGCGGATTGAGCCTATCCATTGTTTGTTGTAGCAACAACGCAATTGCTGCATCACTGACCTTTGCTGTATCATATAAAAAAGAATATATATACACCGTCCGTACATTAGTTTCTATATATATCGCTGGTATGTTATACGCAAATATAGCAACTGAAGCCGCTGTTGCTTTCCCCAGACCAGGCAGTTTCTGCAATTCCATTATATCATGCGGTATTAATCCATTATACTGCAATATAATGGCTTTTGCGCACTCCCACAAATATTTTGCACGGCGGTTATAACCCAATCCCTGCCATGCTGAAAGCACATCATATAAGTCTGCATCTGCAAGCGCATGAATTGTTGGAAATATTTTGATAAACTCTTTATATTTATCTATGACACGGGAAACCTGAGTTTGCTGTAACATTATCTCTGATACCAATATATAATACGCATTGCTGGTATTGCGCCATGGAAGGTTTCGATAGTTACTATCAAAAAAATTATAAATGCATGTTACAAATTCATTAGTGATAATGGTATCCACCGCGCCTGTTTCACTATATAGTTCCCGTATATGAGTAAGCTCCTTCAATATATCATTCATGATTCAGGCGCCGCCTATACATTAAAGCGAAATGATACAATATCACCATCATTCATAATATAGTCTTTACCAGCTAAATGAAATTTCCCCTGTTTTTTTAATAACTCTTCAGAGCCTGCAACAATAAAATCATCATAGTGCATAAGCTCAGCCCGTATAAATCCCCGTTGTATATCGCTATGAATATATCCTGCAGCAACCGGTGCAGTTATCCCTTCAGGTATAAGCCACTGTTTTACCTCATCCTGCCCTACTGTAAAAAATGATTGTAAGCCTAAAGCATGTATCATTGCATTGCATAACAGGTTTATGGCAGGCGCATCTATGTTTAACGATGCATAAAATTCCATGCGTTCCTTTTCACTGGCTAATTCATTTATCTCATTTTCCAGCTTTACAGGTATGGCAATGGCATACACGGCATGTTCTGGAAACATTGCTTTGAATTTGTTTATTATACCTGAATCATTATCGTTAGTATTAAAAACTATAATTAATTGTTTTAAGGTAATGAAGGGATAGCTTTTTATAATAGCAATTTCATCATTTGATAATTGCAAGCCATTCAGTAGTGTACCACTTTCCAGATGCTGCAAAAATTTGTTAAGCAATGCTATTTCATGTTCTTTTTGCTGTGCTGTTTTCTTTTTATCCTGTTGCAACCGGTTTATGCGCATTTCAGCAAACATCATATCATGCAGCACAAACTCGCTGATAAGCTTATCATAGTCTCTGAATGGATCTACACTACCCTTGATGTGATATACACTATCACTGGTAAAAGCACGTATGACCACACACAATGCATCCATTGTTGCTATAGTATTGAATATACTCCCTTCTTTTATAATGTCATCGTCAATATCACCAATCAGAGAAATATTAATAGTTGCAGGAGCAACCTTACGGGGTTTATATATATCAACAAGTGTACGAAATCGCTGGTCATGAATGGTTGCAACGCCTAACCCCTTTTTCATGTCAAACGAATTACCTGTTAACAGTTGTAGTAATGTCTTTTTACCGCTTTGTTGATACCCTGCAATCCCTAATGATAAGCTCATTGTGTTTCACTCCATTGAAAATTGAATTACCCATAACCCCTCCCTTTCGCAAGACGAAGGGAACTTTTGCCCCATTGTCATTCTGAGGGAGCGGTAGCGACCGAAGAATCTATTCTTTCTCCAATCGACGAGATTCTTTGGCTTCGCCTCAGAATGACATGTTATCACCCTGTCATTCCGGACCTGATCCGGAATCTCAATCATTAACTTGATATCCTGAATCGGAGTTCGGCGAAAACTATCGCCAGATAGTTCCACCCCGTTGGATCAACATCAATGCGGCTAGTAGCAACTTTTGAGCAACCAATAAAATTACGAGATTTTAAAAAATGCCATTACTTCCTTTAATTGTACTGCCATGCTTTCAACATTGGTAGCATTTGCCGACATCTCTTCGGCAGCACCTGCATTGCTCTGCGATAGATCATTTATATTAGTAATAGAGCGGGAAATTTCAAGTATAGCAACACGTTGCTCTTCAGTTGCATTTTTTATCTCTTCAGAACCGGATTGGACATCGGCTATC
>JAKPOE010000479.1 GCA_029548025.1 Spirochaetota bacterium | reverse complement strand
CACGATCCGGGAATATAATAGCCTTGAACAATAAATAAAGATTGTATGATAGTTAAGAAAATATTAATAGTTATGCTCATGGTGCTCTGGTGTATAAGTTTTGTCCAGATTTTTTCTGTTCCACCGTATAGTGGCGATATATTTACAATATATAAATCAGGTTATTTTAAAGAACTTGAACGGAACATGTTTTTGATCACAGATTCTTTTTTACAGATTAAAACCATGTCAAAAGCAGAGTATGCATGGATTTATTTGAATGATATAGCAACAAAGTATAATATTATTATCAATGTTTATAATTCTGAGGGCAGATTGGTTAAAGCGCCTGGAATGAGCCAGATTGGCAATGATGGTAAGGTTATAGCGCTGTTACAGGAGCTTAAACCTGAAGCAAAATTTGTAATTAAGGGTGATAGTTACTCTGGAGTGATTCCTGTGTTCAGAAAATCGGAATGCAATTTCTGTCATCAGGTTTCACAGCAACCGTTAATAGGAGTTATAACCTTCTCTATACCATATGATGGCTATATCTATTATACATCCGAACGGATTATTATATTTGTTATAATAACGTTTGCCATAAGTTGTTTGCTTTTTGTTGTCATTCGATGGCAACCGTATAAGGATATTCAGGAATTATTTGACAAATAATGTGTAGCCATTTTCATGATGTAAAATCAATACTATGAGCTATCGCTTATTTAAATGTATTAAAAGGAAAACAATATGGCTGATCATAAGAAAACACTTGTTATTGTTGAGTCGCCTACGAAAGCCAAAACAATAAATAAATATTTAGGCAAGGATTATATGATTGCGTCATCAATGGGGCATGTCATTGATCTTCCCAAATCACGTATAGCCGTTGATGTAGATAATGATTTTAAACCGGATTATATAACAATACGTGGCAAGGCTAAACTAATAAACGATCTTAAGAAGAAAGCCCTTGCGTCTAAGAATGTTCTTCTTGCAACTGACCCTGACAGGGAAGGCGAGGCAATTTCATGGCACCTATCAAATGTTTTAAAAGATAAAAACAGTGATATAAAACGAATAGAATTTAACGAAATTACTGAAGAAGCAATCAAAGAAGCAGTGAAGAATGCACGCGATATCAATATGGATCTGGTTAATGCACAGCAGGCACGGCGTATTCTTGATAGACTGGTTGGTTACTATTTAAGCCCAATATTATGGAAAAAAGTAAAAAAAGGATTATCGGCAGGTCGTGTGCAATCGGTTGCATTGAGGGTAATCTGTGAACGTGAGAAAGAAATAGAAAATTTTATTCCACAGGAATACTGGACATTAGATGCTATCATGGAGCATAACAAATCAGAATTTATTGCTTCACTTGTAGCTGAAGATGGTAACAGGATTGATTTAAAGACAAAAGCTGATGTTGACAGGATATTATCCTTAATTGAAAGGAAACCTTTCACTGTTAAAAAAATTGAACAAAAGGAAAGAAGACGAAAACCGCAGCCACCTTATATTACCAGCAAGTTGCAACAGGATGCTGCCCGCCGATTGGGATTTTCTGCAAGTAAAACCATGATGATTGCACAGCAGTTATATGAAGGTGTAAAATTATCCGGTGAGGGGCAGGTTGGTTTAATTACTTACATGCGTACTGATTCCACACGAGTAGCTCATACTGCAGTCAATGCTGTTCGTGAATATTTGCAAAAGTATTATTCTAAAGACTATATTTCTGATGTCCCAAATATATATCCCAATAAAAAAGGAGCTCAGGATGCTCATGAAGCAATACGTCCAACCAATGTGTTCAGAACACCTGAGTCTATAAAAAATGACTTAACGCCAGATCAATATAAATTATATTCACTTATATGGAAACGATTTGTTTCTTCACAAATGACCCCTGAAGTTTCACAGGTGATTAGTGTTATATTTGATGTTGTAAATTTTGAATTCAGGTCTTCAGGAAGTAAGGTGTTGTTTGATGGGTTTACTGCAATTGAAAAAGAAGAAAGTGCCCAGAAAAAACTGTTGCCTGCTTTAGAGGTTGGACAGGTTTTAATGCCCAAATCGTTTAGCCCTGAACAACATTTCACAACACCACCACCACGTTTTAATGAAGCATCACTTATAAAGTTTTTAGAAGAATCAGGGATTGGTAGACCATCAACCTATGCGCCTATTATTAATACCCTGTTTAAACGGTATTATGTGGTTAAACGTGGGAAACAACTGGTACCAACAGTTTTAGGAAGACTGGTTAACGATATTATGGTATCGTATTTTGAATCGTTAATCAATATTGATTTTACCGCAAAGATGGAAGAACAATTAGATATGATAGAAGAGGCTCATAATGATTGGGTTAGCATGATACGTGAATTTTATGATCCATTTAAGGCAACAGTAAGTCACGCCGAAGAACATATAGGGGATATGAAAAATATCCTGGACGAAGAAACTGATTTAGTATGTGAAAAGTGTGGCAAAAAGATGGTTAAACGTTTGGGTAAATTTGGGTTTTTCCTTGCCTGCTCAGGATTTCCGCAGTGTACCAATGCAAAACCATTGCCGTTGGGGAAATGTCCAAAGTGTGGCGGTGATATTGTAAAACGTTCGGGGAAGCGCCGTGGTTCATTTTATGCGTGTAACCGATACCCTGAATGTGATTTTGCAACCCGTGAAGAGGTATCAGAGCGTTCATGCCCACAATGCGGTAGCGTATTGTTTATTCGCAAGATAAAGAAAAAAGGCGAAATGCTTGTATGTTTAAATGAGCAGTGTGGTTATTCGGTAACATTGCTGGACGATGATAAAACTGAAACAGAAGTAAATGTAAGTTGATATGGATCATTATATTGATACATTTATACGCTACCTTATTTCTGAGAAAAATGCATCGCCATTAACGGTTGAATCATATAGTAAAGATTTAAAACAATTTGTTGAGGCAGTTCATAATTATTTATCAACAGATGATATTGATATCAAAGGCATAACCGCCGAGCACATTCGTCAATTTATTGATATCTGCTTTGAAAATGGAAATGAATTGTCTACTATTGGAAGAAAAATAGCAACATTGAAATCTTTTTTTAGGTATATGGAATTTCATAATTATATAAGTATTAATCCCGCACGGGACATTCACTTCCCTAAACAAAATAACTATCTTCCCGTTTTTTTAACCTTTGATCAGATACAAAAACTTACAACATTTCAATGTCACAATTTTATTGATTTTCGTGATAAGGCATTGCTTGAGGTATTTTACTCAACTGGCGCACGTGTTTCCGAGATTGCTAATGCAAACATTGTTGACCTTGATTGTGAAAAAAAAACATTGAAGGTGTTGGGTAAAGGTTCAAAAGAAAGAATTGTTTTTTTGACTGATGATACAGTTTACTGGTTTGATAAATATTACAACTGTCGCTTACAAAAATTTGGTATTATGACCGATCCATTATTTATTAATAATAGTGGTAAACGGTTGACATCGCGTGGTATCTTTTATATTATTGAAAAAAGGGCAAACATGGCAGGTTTGTGGAAGTCGGTTAGCCCTCATGTTTTGCGTCATAGCTTTGCCACTGAACTGCTTAACAGAGGTGCGGATATTAAAGCTGTGCAGGACATGTTAGGACATGAGAATATTTCAACAACGCAGAAATATACTCATACTACCATTAAGCGATTAAAAGAATTATATCAAAAATGTCATCCCCACGCAATCAGGAGAGACAACAATGAATAATGTTACATACCGGGGAACCACTGTTCTTGCTATAAAGAAAGACAATACCCTTGCCATGGGATGTGATGGCCAGGTTACATTGGGTGATACTGTTATAAAAAGTCAGGCGGTTAAATTACGCAAAGTGTATAATGATAAAGTAATGACCGGTTTTGCCGGTTCGGTTGCTGATGCACTAACCCTTTTTGAACGCTTTGAACAAAAGCTGGAGTCGTATTCCGGAAATATTCCGCGTTCGGTTGTTGAGCTGGCGCGTGACTGGCGGCTGGACAGAGCCCTGCGCAGGCTGGAGGCTGTACTGATTGTTGGCGATCCTCAGCATCTTTATCTTATAAGCGGAAATGGTGAGATTATAGAGCCGGATGATGGCATTTTAGGCATTGGTTCGGGTGGTAATTATGCATTGGCAGCAGCCAGGGCACTGCTCAGAAATACATCATTAGATGCTCTTGAGATAGTGAAACAATCGTTATTGATTGCCTCGGAAATTTGCATTTATTCCAATAGCAATATTGTTATTGAGGAGATAAAACAATAATGGGTGATATAATACAGTTTATGGGAAACAACGATTTAACTCCTCGTCAAATTGTAAGTGAACTGGATAAATATATTATTGGGCAGAAGGATGCTAAAAAATGTGTGGCGATAGCTCTCAGAAACAGAAGCCGTCGTAAAAAGTTAGATCCCGAATTACAGGAAGAAATATCGCCTAAAAATATCATCATGATAGGACCTACCGGTGTTGGCAAAACCGAAATTGCCCGGCGACTATCGAAACTTGTTAATGCTCCTTTTATAAAAGTTGAAATTACTAAATATACTGAGGTTGGATATGTAGGTCGTGATGTTGAATCAATGATACGAGATTTAATAGCAATTGCTGTCAATATGGTAAAAAAAGAATATAGCACAATGGTTGAGGAAAAGGCGTTGAAGAATGCCTATGATAAGATAGTTGATATAATTATCCCTAAAAAAGGTTTTGAATTTGATGACAGGCAGGTTTCTGGATTTCATATGGAGCGCGAATCTATTTTTGAGTCTGATACCATGTATGAGCAGATGAGGAAACAATACCTTGAAGATTTAAAAAATGGAAATCTTGATGATATGGAAATTGAATATGAGTCTGAAATGCCAAATGTTATCCCGGTTATGTCGGTTATGGGTGGTTCCGGACTTGAGGATATTGATATGCAGATACAATCCATGCTGGGCGATCTTATGCCAAAAAAATCAAAACGGAAAAAAAGTACTGTTAAAGATGCACTCAGGATTTTCATAACCGAAGAAACAGAAAAGCTTATAGACATGGAAAAGGTCACTATTGAAGCTGTTAAACGTGTAGAGGATATGGGTATAGTTTTTATTGATGAAATTGATAAAATTGCTGGAGCAGAATCAAAATCAGGGCCTGATGTTTCACGGCAGGGGGTACAGCGTGATTTATTACCCATTATTGAAGGTACAACGGTAAATACCAAGTATGGTCCTATAAAAACAAATCATATACTATTTATTGCTGCTGGTGCATTCAATGTGTCAAAGCCTTCTGATCTTATACCTGAACTTCAGGGAAGGTTCCCCATCAGGGTGGAATTATCTTCTTTATCCGAAGAAGATTTTAGAAAAATCCTCACAGTACCTAAAAACTCATTAACGCTTCAATATAAGGAATTATTAAAAACAGAAGGAGTGGCTATTGAGTTTACCAGAGATGGTATAGTAGAAATTGCTCGCATAGCACAGGTATTAAATGATGAAAATGAAAATATTGGAGCACGCCGATTGCATACAATAATGGAAAAATTGCTTGAGGATATTTTGTTTGATGCGCCTGATCTTGATACGGTACATAAAAACTTTACTATCAATGCTGATTTTGTAAAGAATAAATTAGAACCTACTATAAAGAATAAAGATTTATCAAAATATATACTGTAACTTTTTTATTGATAGCTGGTATTGGGTGATTTTTTTTCTTTTGTTAAAAGGATTTTTTTTAAATCATCTTCTGTAAAGTCGTATTGTTTTTTACAAAATGCACATGTTATTTGTGCACCATGGTCTTTTTCTATCATCGCTGTAAGTTCATTATTGTCAATAGATACAAGTATCTGGGTAAGCATTTCCTTATTACACCTGCAGTTGAGCTGCAATGGTGTACATCCTAATGGTTCTATGTTACTTTTAACGATTTTCTCAATTATTGCCTTACAATCAGTAGTTGTTTGCAATTCCCTGTCTAATGAAAAACCACTTTGCAGATATTGTTCTATGTGCTGAATAACAAATTCGGGTGTATCGGGATATGTTTGGATCAGTATCCCAGCAGAGCGTGCTAACGTTCCATCATTGTTATAATTAACAGTAAGAATGATGGCCGAAGGTATTTGTTCAGATTGGGTTAGGTAGTGGGCAATATCGTTTGCAATATCACCATAAAGAAGAGGTGATACACCCGTATATGGTTCTTTTAATCCTAAATCACGAGTTACAGTAATTATACCTGCACCCAATGCTTTTGCTATATCAAGTGTTTGTGTTTGCATCATGGCATCAACATCTGGATTGCTTACCAATCCACGCACATTACCCCTCCCATCTACCTGTACCATAATCTCTTGCAATGGCCCGCTGCACTGAATTTTAATGCTTAATGTGTCATTTGAGTTTGGCTTTAATGATGAAGAAGCCAGTAAGATCGCAGCATTTAAAGTTCTCCCCAGTGCGATGGTTGCATGAAGGGTTGTATGATGTATGGAGATTAATTGTTCCAGCAAATCTTTTGAGATTGTTGCATATATTCTGAGATGGTGCTCTTTACAAATGTATCGTATGCTTTTGCTTTCATTCATAGTAACTATCGCTATATAGTATTGGTTCCAGGGTATTTGTTATGGTGCATTGTATATAACTATTATAAAACATGTTTTGTAAAAATGCAATGTTTTCTCTATGAGCTCCCAGATATTCTGCTGAATGCAAAGCTGGCAATTCAATGATATAGCGTTTTGAGGTACTATTGTTATCCGTAGCCTGCTGCAACATGTTTTGTAGCTGATTGCGGCAGTATCGTGATTTAACAAGATAGCCAAACGATGGGTGATATGGTCCTGCAACTATGAAGCTGCTGGTGTCATTTGCAAAGGGATGTAATCCCATCCTTATGACCGGAATGTTATTCATGGTGAAGATTGAATACATCCCGGCAGTAAGTGTTACTGCTTCTTCCAGTGTCATTGGCGTATAGATTCCCTCAATGAAAAGCTTTTCTAACACTGTGTCTTTAATAACGATGGTAGGGTAAATCCTTACGCCGTTGGGCTGCAGCGTACAGGCTATATGAGCCGATTCAATGGACTTATCTGGCGTGTCACATGGCAAACCGGGCATAAGCTGAATAATAAGATTAAATCCTGCGTTTTTGATACAGGCAATCGCGTTCATGGTATCATCAACAGTATGTCCCCGGCTGGATGCTTGCAACACATCGTCATGAAAGGATTGCACGCCCAATTCAATGGTTGTAACTGTATATTCTTTCAATAGTTGAAGAATAGGTTTGTTAATATAGTCGGGGCGTGTAGATAGGCGTATACCATGGATCATTTTTTTAGAATAATATGCATGAGCTATCGCTAAATATTTTTTTTGTATTTCACTATCCAGCCCGGTAAAGCTGCCGCCAAAAAATGCAATCTCCACATGCTGCACCGATGATTTTATATTTTTTAAATAGAGTTCAACTTTATTTATTATATCATTATCATCGGGTGGTTTGGTGGTATTACTGGTATACACCTGGTTGCAGAACACACAGCGGTGCCTGCAACCAAGGTGAGGTATGAAGAATGGTATTGTTACATTTGTTTTTGGCATTCAACTCCTTACTGTTTAATCGCTCATTTTGGGAAATTCTTTTGAATATTGTGACGGTTCACCGGTATTGTTTTGTAATGACCGTTTGCCTGTGATAAAACCATACCACTTATACATTGAATCAAGGAGTATAAATAACGCTAACAGTATCATAAGTCCCAGCAACACAATGTTTATCATGTAGGTGTATGCATCCGGTTGTGTTGACAATGCAAGCGGTATGTACTCCATAATAAGAATTATCCCTGCAGTAAAGGTGGTAGTTAACATAAAAAGCATGGGGATGAGCGTAACCCAGATATATTTTATTTTGTTCATCCTGATGATGATGGTTGTTCCAATACACAATGCCAGCATTGCCAGCAATTGATTGGCTGTTCCAAACATGCGCCATATTGTTTGCA
>JAKPOE010000134.1 GCA_029548025.1 Spirochaetota bacterium | reverse complement strand
AGGTTAGCAGCAGCTTCAAAATTTTCATGTTTCAATAATTCTTCAATGATATCTCTGGATAGTTTTGTTTTCTCACACAAATAGTTTTTAAGCGATTCATCAACCATATAATCAACTATTTCGCGCGGGGTGTAATAACTTCCTGTAGCTTTGCGCGCATTCTCTTTTGTTTCAGGGTTATATTCTGCCAAAAGGTTTTCAAATATTTTACCCAACATTTCAGGATCAATGGACACTTCAGTATCAACAAGTGTATTCTCATCAATGGTAAAATTATATCGCTCAAAAACCTCAAAAAGGTTTGCAAACCAGTCATTTGATATTGTCAGTATATTTATATTTGGTGATATTCCCATTTCGTTTATTGCAGTTACAGGATAATAATCACTGTCGTGTGGTTCAAATAAACCTCCATTCAAAAATGGAATAAGCGAATAACTTTTAGTTTTGTATTTTTCTAACCTTTCTTTTAATGGTTTATTTAATATCTGAAAGAATAATGGCTCAACATATTCATGGTAATAGTCTCCATTAAAATTTTTTACCAACTCAGATGAAAGATATTTCTGGGGTATCAATGAATCTTTAGAACCATCCTTCTTCATCTTCAAAAACCAACAAAATAAAAGTCTACCCAGTAACCGAATGGCAAACTCTTCCTTTTCATTTTGATCTTCCTTTGGAAATCGTTGTAATCCCTTGTTATTGTAGTTGTTAATAAGTGTATAATATAATTCTACTATATTTCTATAAAACTCTTTCGTAACCTTTTCTACACTAAACGCGTCAATGATTTTTTCTAAACTTTCAAAGCTTGCTGCTTGCATTTGCTGCAAAAATGTCCGGTTTGTCTGGTCTTTACTTACATAGTAGGTGTAACGCCTGAAGTTACTCCAGTCCTGCTTGCCATCGGGACGGGGTATGCTATAGATAAACGAAAACCTGAAATTTCCATTGCTGTCGTAAAAAATAAAAAAGCCACCAGTGTATTGTATCATTTGTTTCAATATCTTTTTTGCAAAGGTGTATTGCGCTTTTTTTCCGCTTTTTTGTGTTAATTCTTTATTTACTTTTGCGGCAATCACAATAAATTCGTGAACATCGTTAACTTTAAACGTGCCTATTTGCGTGCTTTCATCAAAAAGTTCGTCGTTACATCCATCTAATGGCTTATCTTGAGATATAAAATCATTTGTTTTTTTATAAAAAAAATTTTTAAATTTATTTACGTCAAAATCATTTATAATATCTTCAAGTATTCTAACCACATCATCCATGCTGCTACTCCATTTGTTCCTTTAATTTTATATTTTATTTTCTATTGCAATAATTATTTCCTTTTGTAACCCATCTTCTTTAGCTTTTATTTTGTGTAAGTAATCATTGCCTAATTCCTGCTGCAATGCAGCAATTTCGTTAACCAGCTCCTGTAACTTTGTAGCATCGTTGTAGTCAATGTTGAAATTTGCAATCCGCCGCAATGTATAATCCGAAAGGGTTCCATAATCAATAAGATCTTCTTTAAGCTGTTTTAAAAATGGAATATACGGTTGCAGTGCCTCCGGGCACTCGTTGCTTAAGATAAACTGTAGCTTATTCTTTGCTCTATCCTGTATACTCAACACACTTTTTGGTAAGCTGGATTTATCTTTATGCACTTTTACTTTTTCATATGCGCCCCAGAAACGTTCGTCTATTGGCAAAGCCTTTTCATCAATATTGCATGCAATTCTATCCACTACTTCTTCAAGGGTAGTTTCTACAATACTGCCATCCGAATAATCATAGTTCATAACAAACAATCTGTTTTTCTTAAAGAATACCAGCAATTCATCATACGTGCTTTTCTTTGATACTTTCACTCTGTGTGGAGTGCTTTCTATGTTTTTTATAATTTCTGGATACTGGGCCTTTATACTTTCAAATACATTCAAAACTCTGGTATAGAAGCTTTCCGCTTCTAATGTTTCTGGATTTATCTGTAAACGGTGATAGAGTTCGGCTGGTGTTGGTTCTTCGTCCTCGTCAAAAATCTTTGCGTCCTCACCCAATGTATTGTGTATCATGAACATTTTATTCTGGGCTATCTCGCGCGATTTAACTATCTCAGCACCCTTTTCGGTTGGGAAAAAGTTTACTATATACAGCTCATCAAACACTTTTTTGCTTATACGGTTTATACGCCCCAATCGTTGAATAACACGCACTGGATTCCACGGTATATCATAGTTTACAATCATACCTGCTCTGTTTAAGTTAAATCCTTCGGAAAGCTTATCGGTACACAGCAATATGTCATAATCATCTTTCTGATCCTGATACGAAGCATCAAAGTTTTTATAAATTTCTTTTATTTTACTATCAGACAAATCACCGGAAATAACCAGAACGCGATTGTTAAATTTATTATTTAATGTATCTTTTAAATAACAAACAGTATCAAGAAACTCAGAAAAAATCACAATTTTTCGCTTGTTTTTATCTTTTTCTTTATTTTGATAAAATTCATTTGCTACATTTTTTATTAGGCAATCCAGCTTTGGATCATTGTTTACCAGATCAAGCGCATCAAGCTGTTCCAGTATGGAGGTAAATAACTTTATGTCATGTTTTATATCATCAATAAATTTTTCTTTATATTTAAAGGTCTTAATTTTATATCGTTTATATTTTTTTGGTAAAACATCCTTTTGCAGGTTCGTTTCATACTCCTGTAAATATTGTTCTATTTCATCAACGTCCATATCGTAAATCTTTTCAAGCAATTGCCTATCCAAAATAAATTCGCCTTTAAGTGGATCTCCACCTCCGGTTTTTTCAATAAACTGTAATACATGTTCATGGATACGTTTAAAATTTTTTATACTCTCTTTAAACGCACCAAACGAGCTTTCAAACCGTTTAACAAGAAGCCTGCGCATAAAATTAAAAAGGTTTTTCTGTTGTTGATATTCACGGTTTTTTTCTAAAAGCCCTTCGTTTACATCATTATCATCATTTATTTCAAGCTCACCTACTTCGTATATAAATGGCCGGTATATAGATCCTTTGAAAGCCTCTACGTCATCCTCAACAAAATAATGTTCAATGATAGTATCATAAAATTGTAGCTGCTTAGGTGTTAATTCATAAAACCATTCTATCGGATCCTTTACAATAGATAAATGTTGAACTTCATCCTTATAGTACGGATTCTTTTGTAAATCAATGCGATTACGTCTAATCGTAACTGGTTCAATGACATCGCGTATCTGCTTTGCCAGCTTATGCGTTTCAGCATTTACCCTGCGTATATCTATGTTTTCTGTTCCAAATAGATATTTGTAAAACGTTGTAGCTCTATTTCTTTTTTCCCGATCTTTCGAATCATGATACCGTTTTATATAACTTAGCTTATCAAATTTAGATTTATACATGGAAAACAAAAGCTCAAGGTTGTTTTCAAGGGTAATGGTTGATTTTCTAGGAGTCACAAACAGTTTTATCAATGAAAATATATCCGAAGGTCGGTTATTAAAAGGGGTAGCTGTTAATAAAATTACTATTTTATCTCTGCATATGTTTTTCAGCAGCTCATACGAACGGGTGTCCTGATTTCTAAATCTGTGCGCCTCATCTACAATGACAACTTCAATATCCTTGCATCTATTCACAAATTCAAGTGCTTCTTCTAATTTCCCGCTGGAACGCACTTCCCAATCAAAAAGCCTGAAATCTTCTAAATATTTTTTCCAGCCCATATCCTTATTGTCATTACCAATTAACCCGGGTGGGCATATTACAATGCCTCGTTTTTTTAACTGAAACGCAATGGCACAGGCAATGATAGTTTTCCCAAGACCAACAACATCGGCCAATATAACGCCATTGTGTTTTTCTATAATAGCTATCGCCTGTGTTATTGCATCTAACTGATAGCGGTATGGCACGTAGTTGTTGCTTATCAGTATCCTGTTTATCGCTTCACTGGCAGTCCGTATTTCATACGTATCTAGATACGATTTTAATACAAGGCAGTATGCTTCAAACGGTGTTATTTCTTTAATAAGTGTCTGGTGTTGTAACAAATTTATAAGCTCTTTTTTGCAGGCATCATTTTCAGTAATAGCAACCGATTCATCCCATATTGTATCAAAATACCTTTCGGCTTCTTCGATACCATAGTCAGTTATTTCTACATTAAATTCATGCTGGCCAATAAGCCCTGCCCGGGTTAGGTTGCTGCTACCGGTTATTAGTATTTTTTGTTTTACCTGTTCAGTTGAAAGTGTAAAAAGGTACAATTTTGCATGATTGGGCTGGCGGGTCTTTCGTATTATTAATCGTTCATTTTTAATTAATTGAATAAAATATGCTATCTGCTCATAAAAATCTTTATTGTCAAATTCTTCGCTATTTATTGACTTTGTAATTGATTCAAAATATCTATTAATAACATCTTTGTTGCTTACATTAGCATCATTACCACATTCAACAATACAATAATTTAGAGTATCAACGTTAAGGCCAACACAAATCTTTACAACTACATCGGCATTGTTTTGCAATGAGGTATACAAATCTTTAATCCCCGAAAAATAGAAAAAACCAACTAAAAATTTTAATTCTTTGCTATGTGCAATCAAATCTCGAACTCTATGCAGTAAATTTTTAGTTGGTTGATTGGTAATAAAGTTGGACATAATAAACCTTTACAATGTAATATGATTTTTCCGTACTTACTATTAATCCATGTAATATCCTTTTAACATACAACAACTATGGGTTAATCTGTATATACAATCTAACTTTCCTCTGTCAATAACTTTGTAATACAAATGAGCTATTTGTCGTCATACCCTATATATTCCTTTACTCTTCTATCATATTCGTTTATTTTAACAGTAACAGCATGCCTGGTGTTTGTGCCAATATACTGTTCGGCAGCTACAACCATATAGGGAAATACATATCGTAAGTCGTTGCTACTGCCAATGCTTACTATATCTGTTTTCCATAACTGCTTTTCCACCTTTTTAGTTTTAAACAATTTCCAGTCAAAAGCAATTAATATAATAGTTCTGCTATAGAATGTTCGTTTCACCTGTGCCACTCCAGTTATTCCGTATGTTTGATTATAATATGTGTTTCCATAATAACTGCCCGATGAGGATATATTGCCATAGGTTGTTGAAGATTCTATCCCTGTTGGTCCCCATAGTGGAACATTTGCAGTATAATTTTGTGGACCGCTTATAGCATACACAAGCATCACAACCTGATCTGCCTCATCGATAGTATTGACTATTGCAAACCCTTTTTTTATTAATACCTTTTTAATATAGTTGCTAAACTCCTGAAACTGCAAATCATTAATAGCAACATCCTTCATTCCGGGTGCAACAAACACTTTATTGCCTGCAGTCTCATTATTATTGATAGACGATACCATAACCTCATAATGAGCACACCCTATTGCAAAGAACAACAGCATAATAACCATACTTTTAGCTTTCATAGTATAAACCTCCAAAATAGTTTGTATATAAATTAACTACCGGGCAGGGACATATACTGTCCCTGTTAAAAATATTTTTACTTTGATTTTACAAACCGCACGTATGCTTCTTTTATTGCTTCAAGCCACATGGTGCGTATCGATGAAGGTGCAACAATCTCGGCATATTTGCCATACCGCAAAACCTTCCCTAAAAGCTCCTGAGGATGATGAACCGGAAGCTGCAGTTCAACGTAGGCACCGTACTGTTCATGTTTTCCTTCTTTCATGGTCTGCTCTTTATGCCATACCTGTTTTTTTACTATATTACATACCGGTTGGTAAAAACGAACCTGCACTAATTTGCCACCACTGCCTTTATAAATGCCATATGTTGACTTAATAAATTTTTGTAATTCATCATCATTAATTTTTCTTGTACGCTTTTTATTTACAACCTCTGCTTTCTGTATGCGCGACAGTAAAAATGTTCGTATCCCTTTTTTAGTTTCATCATAGGCAATGACATACCACCTTCCCTCATAATGAATAAAGTGTTCGGGGGCGATAGTTCTGGTAGTAGTCTTTCCTGTGACATCAGCATATTTAATTACAATACAATTATCATTCCGAAGCGTTGAAAAAAGTTTGCTGAACAGAGTAATATCCAACTGTTCCCATTCGTCTATTTCGTAGGTAATCCTGGACATAAGGGGGAGATAGTGAGCAAGAATATTGCGCTTTATCAGGTCGGGGATAGCTTTATCCACAAAGGGGAAATGTGTGGGACTTTCAATTAATTTCATTAAGAATAAATAAAATAACAGCATGCGTTCATTGCGGTAGGAAAAATAATCAAAAGGCAAAGAATACAAATATCCTTTTTTATATACATCATATACTATTGGTGCGTTAATCCGGTCTCTGAAATATTCAAGATCGCGCTTAACCGTCCGTGGCGACACTTCAAATTTCTCCACAACCTCTTTAACTGTCACAACTCCCTTTTCGCGAATGCTGGTATCAATATACTGCAACCGTTCATTCTGACTCAAGGCAAACCTCGTGCTAATTTTTCTTCAATAATTTTTTATTTTAATTATTATAACATATTATGGTATGTTGTCAATTATCATTTATATACATGTTTGTGTAATGCTATACGGGTTACAGCTTTTACTCACGGTAGTATTGCTCTTATCTGCAAATAGCATTATGCACTACTGTCATTTTAGGCTTTATCTTGAATCTCTTTATTACCATGTGATCCTGAAAATTACATTGCCGCTACAATGTATTATATATAAAGAAAACCAATTATCAGTGACTATCGCCCACTGCTATTTTTTATAAGTGTATGCTATCAATGCTTATAATAGTTTAAATGTTTATATTATATTTTATATATTATTTTATATTTTTATAATTTAAAAAAAATTATGTTGCAATTTTTATGCCTGCTATATTTAGATATATGCTTACTTTTTATTTATTTCTGCGAGGTGTAACAGGTGAAAATTACAGGTGCACAGATTATTATTGAATCACTTATCAGGGAAAAGGTTGAAGTCATGTTTGGCTACCCTGGCGGCGTGGTTATACCTATTTTCCACCATTTATTTAATGCACCTTTTAAATTTATTTTATCCCGTCATGAGCAGGGGGCGATCCATGCTGCTGATGGTTATGCCCGTGCAACCGGTAAGCCCGGTGTTGTCATTGCAACCTCCGGTCCAGGTGCCACCAATTTAGTTACCGGCATTGCAACAGCAAATATGGATTCGATACCGCTTGTTATATTCACCGGACAGGTATCCACTGAGGTTATTGGCAATGATGCATTTCAGGAAGCTGATGTTACAGGGATAACCCGCCCAATTACCAAACATAATTATTTAGTTAAGGATATTAATGAGTTAGCCCAAATTATTAAAGAAGCTTTTTATATTGCAACAACCGGCAGGCCCGGCCCCGTATTAATTGATGTGCCTGTTAACATATCAAATGCTGAAACCGAGTTCCACTATCCAGAAACAGTGCATTTGCGAAGCTACAAGCCTGTCATTCATGGTCATGCAGGGCAGATTCAGAAAGCATGTAAATTAATTGAGCAATCAAGACGTCCAGTTGTTTATGCTGGTGGTGGTGTTATATCATCCAATGCATCGGATGAATTACGTACATTCATAAAAAAAACAGGTATTCCCATTACCACAACACTACTTGGTTTAGGTGCCTACCCGGAAAATGACAAACTATCGCTCAAGATGCTGGGAATGCATGGTACCTATTATGCAAACCATGCAGTTCATCAGAGCGACCTGCTTATAGCTGTTGGTGCACGGTTTGATGATCGTGTGACCGGTAAAATCTCAGAGTTTATACCTCATGCAAAGGTCATCCATATTGATATTGATCCCTCATCAGTTAGTAAAAATATAGCTGTAGATGTACCAATTGTAGGTGATGCAAAACACGTTTTAACCGAGATAAACAATATAGTAAAGGCTCCCAGAATAGATGAGTGGATTACCCATGTTATGAAGATGAAAGAAGAAAACCCGCTTAACTATAAAGACAGTGAAGTAACCATTAAACCACAATATGTTATTGAAAAAATCTATGAAATCACCAACGGTGATGTTATTATATGCACTGAAGTTGGACAAAATCAGATGTGGGCATCACAATTTTTTGACTATACACAGCCACGAACCTTTATATCATCAGGTGGACTGGGCACGATGGGATTTGGATTTCCTGCATCTATTGGCGCCCAATTAGGTCGTCCCGATAAACGTGTTATCGATATTGCCGGTGATGGTTCAATACAGATGAATATACAGGAACTCATTGTAGCAGTACAACACAGGTTGCCTGTTATAATTGCTATATTGAATAACGGCTTTTTAGGTATGGTGCGACAGTGGCAACAATTATTTTATAATAAACGATACTCATTCACCTGTATCAATTTCCAGCCCGATTTTGTAAAACTAGCTCAAGCCTACGGCGCTGAAGGCATCCGTATTGAGAAAAAAGCAGATGTTGTACCCGCAATACAAAAAGCATTATCAATAACTGATAAGCCTATTATATTGGATTTTCATGTTGACCGCGAGGAAAACGTTTACCCCATGATCCCCGCAGGGAAATCTGTAAAAGATATGATGATGAGGGAATTAGCATGAGCCAGCATGTAATATCAGTAAAAGTTGAAAATAAATTTGGTGTGTTAGCACGTGTTGCAGGGCTTTTCTCTGCACGCGGATACAATATTGACTCGTTAGCAGTTAGCGAAACTGAATTACCTGATGTTTCGGTTATGACTATAGTCGTTAGTGGTGATGACCGTATTATTGAACAGGTAAAAAAGCAGCTTAATAAACTCATTGATATTATAAAAGTAACTGACCACAATCAGGAAAATGCTGTCCAGCGAGAGATTGTATTAGCAAAACTTAATGCCACACCTACAAAACGTAATGAAATTTATCAATTGGCACAGATTTTTGGAGCACGCATTGTTGGTGTCACTAATAAAGCAATTATACTGGAAATGGTCAGT
>JAKPOE010000124.1 GCA_029548025.1 Spirochaetota bacterium | reverse complement strand
TGAACTTATTAAAAAACTTGATGCTGGTTTGCCTGCAATAGTACAAACCGATATATTCTATCTCCCCTATTATCAGTCATCCACTCATTTCCCCGGACATGTCATTACAGTCTGGGGCTATGATGATGATAAAAAGGTGTTTTACATCACCGATACTGAACGTCCTGAATTGATTGAAGTTGAATATAATGACCTTGCACAGGCACGTTTCTGCAAAGACAATTTTTTTAACATCCATGGCAATTGCATAGCACCTGCCATGATGAAAGCTCCAGCAAATATGCAGGACACCATCCGTAATGCAATTGTCTACAATAGCCGTGTTATACTTGATACATCAATATCAATACAGGGTATTCAGGCGCTTACAACCTTTTATAATGAGCTTGATCAATGGACTCAATTTGAAGACTGGAAGTGGGCATTCCGCTTTGCATATCAGGTCATTGAAAAACGTGGAACAGGTGGCGGAGGTTTCCGACTGATATATGCCGATTTTCTTAAAGAAGCTACCGCTTATCTGCCAGATATAGAATCATTGCAATTACCTTACTATATGCAACAAACTGCTGCAGCATGGACTGCCTTTGCAATGGCATTGAAGGAAGCATCAGAAAAAGAAAAGCCCGAAATTAGTCCGGTTACAACGTGCCTTGAAAATGTTATACAAGCAGAAACACGGTATCATACAAAAGCCTTAATGCTATTGTGATAGTTATTATCATTTATAAAAAAGCATGTAACTGGAACTATATATAACCATAGAGTTTTCTTTAAAGCAATTTTTTATTCATTACAATGGAGCATCCATAAACATTAATTTTAACTACTCAGCTATTAAGAAACAAACTCACGATAAACCTGCTTACCATTAAGTATGCGTTCGAGTGCATCAATAACACTAAAACACTGCTTTTTTTACTGTCGGGATGTAACTTCGAAATAATACAAAATTGTTCAGCATTACTAAACGTTCTGAATAGTCCTGAAATTTTCTGTTGTACTTTAACCATACGGATATCTCTTTCCGAAAGATTGTTACCAAATGGAATAGCAACATTATAACTCCAATACTTTTGCGGAGTGCAGATGCTCCTTTCAATGTTGGTAAGATGGTACTATGCCTATCGCATCAGATGCCTCAGACTGCCCGCTGGTTTTTTCCCCGTTCGCTTCCTTTGACTCCACTTCCTTGCCTTTTTCTTCAATCCATCACTTGATGGCGGTTTGCTGCTGTTATGACTGTTCTTATTGAGTTGACTTTCAAGTCTTCCTATCCTGTCAACTAATTGAAGAATACAATCACCAACTGCATGTTTTCTCGGTACCTATATCTTTTCAGCTTCTTCTCATTTCATGAAACATAATCTATACCATGCCTCTACGATTAATAGCAAAATTTTTTTCTACGTGAAATATTTTAGCTGAGTAGTTACAATATATATTTAATGGCCTCATAGATAGTAATTTATAAAAAAATAAATTGCTTGCAATTATATCATACTCAGGTCTACACTTTGAGAAAATATACTCTGGAGGGAAACAATGGATTTTGAAACCACAACCTGTATTTCAGTAGAGCATAGGGCACTGCTTTCACAATACTGTGAAAAGCTGGATATACCCCTGCGGACGTTTATTGTTTACTGCATAATGTATGCTGCAAAACATGAAAAAAAGAAGGAAGTTGCCTTCAAACGCATATCATACAGAAAAA
>JAKPOE010000120.1 GCA_029548025.1 Spirochaetota bacterium | reverse complement strand
GCAATCGCCCACCTGTAAGTATATGAGTGCTGGGATCATATCCAATATCAATAAATAAAGACGACGTATTACCACTATCATCAGTAAGCACAACTTCAAGACATCCAACAGGATAGATATAAACACTTGTATTTGGCGATAGAGCCGTGCCAGCTTTTTGTCTTTGCTTGCCATCATAGCAATCACAACTTAAAGTAACACTTAAACCTGTAGTAACCCAAGTAAGTGTAATTTTCTTACCAGCTATTGCGCTTTTACTTACATCACTTATGAATTTTGTAATTGCCAATTCTTATAACTCCTTACGTAGTAGGCACATACATAACTTCACACGCTAAATCTGTTGAACCACCTCTCTTAGCCAGAATTTTACAACCAGGCCCTAAAAGAGTATCTGGCAAAACAACCGCTTGACCAGCAGAAAGGGTCATTGTACATATTGCAGTAGAACCATCAGTATCGGTAATTACAATATTCATTGTATCGGTTGACGTAGAACCAAGCACAGAACTTGAACTCCACGCATAGCCAGTATGCTTAACGAATATAGTATAATCAGCTGAACCATCGCCAGTAATACCAATGGAAGTGCCTCCACTTGTAGCCTGAATATACGTAGGGCTACCGTCTGTATAACCAGATACTGACGCTGTATTACCACTTGCAGTTACCGTTGTTTCACCACTACCGCCCAAAGTTTTACGAATATCTTCGTGAAGTGTTTTAGGCAAATAAAGACCAGCTGCCGTGCTATCACTATCAATATAAACCATACACGAAGTTGCAATTTTTGCTTTTACTGAACTCATTGATTAACCTCTTGTAATTTTGAAATGTAAAGTTTAAGTCCATCAATAGCATACTCTTTATATTTTATACTATTATTGAAACTTGTTTGTGATTTAGCAAGATATATATTGGCTATGTTTACCACTGCCGTTATCTGCTGTAAATATGATATTGCCTTATTAAGTTCAGCTGAAAATTTCTGAGCTTCATTATTCACAAGAGCCGAATATTCACCTAAGACCGATTGTGATTCCACATTATAATTAGAAATATTGACATTATTTTTAGCTTGATATTCGTTAAGATAGGCACTAACTTTACTGCTATATTCAGATATTTCTGAGTTTCTTAAAGCAGTGAGTTCGCTAATATAAGCCTGTACCTTTTGAGCATAAGTTGCCAATAACGCATTATACTCATTTATTCTGGCTGTTACAATTGCACTATAATTGCCTATTTCCGCAGTAGCCTTAGCCTGATATTCATTGATAAACGCTGTTACCTGTGCCTGATATTCTTGGATTTCACGATTTAATTTGAATTGCGCCTCTTGAATACGATAATTTACATTAGCATTAAATTCTTGTATGTAACC
>JAKPOE010000112.1 GCA_029548025.1 Spirochaetota bacterium | reverse complement strand
CTGGCAATAGCAGCACCAACACCTTTGATAATGTTACCTAAACTTCCAAATCTTTCCTTTATGTCATCAACGAAATTCTGTATCTTTTCAAGGAATGGAAATGCATCTTTAATCTTATCAAAAGCATTCTTAATTGCTACTTTTAGCTTATCAAAATTGGCAATAATACTGGCTAAAATCACAACAATTAATCCCAAACCTGTTGCACTGATTGCAGCCTTTGTAGTTGTACCAAATAATTTTGCAGCAACAGTACTTTCTTGGAAGCCTTTTACTGTGGCTTTTAAGCCAGCAATATTCTTGGCAGAGAATGCTTCAGTCACCTTCTTTAAACCATCTGTAATCGCAAATAAACCACCTACCTTTTGAATAACTTTCTGTAATTCTTCTGAAGTCTTTTCACCAAATAATAATGAAGCACCTGCTGCTGCTTGAAATGCACCAACAAGTCCCTGTCCAAGTTTGTTTACTGCTTCTGCTTTTTCAGTTGAAGTAATACCTGCAACACTTTCACCCACCTCTTTTAACTTAGAGTTGGCTTGTTGTGCAAGACTCTGCATTTTACCAAAAGACTGTGAAGTATTGCTTATCTGTTTTAACTCATTGTTAATTTCAGAAGTTACTTCTTCAAGCTGTGCAATGGATTCTGCGCCCTTTAATTTAATCTGTAGCTCAACTATTCTATTCTGGTTTGCCATAATATTATAACATTTTTATTAATTTAATTGTTGCAGTCTGTTGTACTATGTCATAATTCTCAATGCTTAGTATTGAATATATGTCTTTGTTATATTCAACAGGCTGGTTTATCTGCAAATTATTCCAATCATAATCTGTTATTCTAATATCAGCTTCTAACACTTCTGATTCAGCATATCTCTTATATTTATTTGCATGAAACCTTGTATAAATAGTGTCACCAAATTCATTATTATCTGCCAGAATAAGAGAGAAATCAGTGGTGTTACTTACACCAGTACTTGAAGCCATCATCAAATAAATGCTTTGCATATAACTTGCAAGCATAACACCAGCATCAGTTGTTGCGCCAGTTGGATTTAATTTAGCTTCTTCCAGTTTAGCATTAATGTTGTCCCTGTAACTTGTCAATGCGAATGGACTGCAGAATGGTATTTTCTGGTTTGTGTCATCAAAATTGAAATAAAAATACAATGATTGTTTATTTATTAAATCAGTATGTTGTTTAAAATCAGAATTTGAAATACCATAATAGTAATAAAGTGCTGGTTTACTATAATTATATGCAATAGTTTCTTCAGAATTATAAACAATAGTATCAGTGTCCTTTTTACTGAAATTCTTCCCTGCATTATCTTCTGGAAGTTGTTTGCTACTGAATGGTAAAAACATTACAGTATCGCCAGCACTTCTATTAACATCATTATAATCATAATCATTTCTTATTCTCATTGTCTTCACTGTTGGCACAGCAAAATCTAATTTAATGTTGCCAGCAGTTGTACCAGCGTAATTAAACACTTCATCAAATAAACTATCACTTGCAGCAGCACGATACTCTGTAAATAAATTATATGCATTAGTACCACTTGATGCAATGTATCTATTGTCACCTAATATTCTCTTATTTGTTACATCAGAAAATCTTATGCTTGGATTGTAATCCTCAACTCTGCTTATTACAATATCACCAATTATTTTATTATCTATTTCATATGGTGCTATTTTACTACCAAACATAACATCATAGGTTTCAAAAATTATCGTCTTCTGGTTAACATCAATCATTAAATATAAGTTAAAGAGATTTACAATGTTTTCAAGAAAATCAAGACAACCCATATCTGGCATAAACTTAGCTGTGTCAAGCATGATTACACCACCATCTGCACCTGCAGTAGCACCAATTGTTAAATAAGTATAACCACTCATACAAGTATTGCCACTTATCCAGCCACCACTGCTACAATAAATTGCCCTGTCATAAACATCAGTGTCACCAATATATGGCACAATGATTCGTTTTATATTTGCATCTTCCCAGAAACTTCCACCCATTGTCCAGCCAACTTCTTCAAGCATATATTCCATCATTGATTTTAAGAAAAATGCTAAAGGTATTTGATGCTGATACACTTCATTCTCTCCAAGTGAAGTATGATTAATCATATAATACCAATTCTGTGCATCTCTTTCTCTTTGGAATATGTGATTTGTTGTACCATTGCTATCAACCACTGTGTCAGTTAAACCACTGAATACACTTGTTGGTGTGAAGAATGTATTGTAGAATATCAATGGAAACTGATATGATGTTTCGTCAGAGTTTGTGCCACCAGTTGCAATATGTCCACGAATAGTATCTTCATAATTCCACACTATTTTTGGGCACACTGTTAAGTCCTGCATATTCTTGTCAGCAAGCGCATCTGTTAATTGTGTCAATTTAGAATAAAAAATACATTTGTATTTATCATCATCAATTTCCTGTAACTCCAATTGTCCAGAAAGTATAAGCATATCATTGTTGAATACTTTTACTTCAACAGGATTAACTTTAAAAATTCTTTTAACATGTGGTACACCAGCAAAGCCAAAAATCTCTGAATTATTCCTTGTCATTGGCAATGAAAATGAGTATGAGAATTCGCCATATCTTGCTTCAATATCCTGCAAATCATCAGCCACACGATTCATCTTTATTGACAAATCAGTTTCCTTTTCGTAATCAATCTGTCTACCATCACTGGTAATAATCTTTATATTAGTAATCATA
>JAKPOE010000102.1 GCA_029548025.1 Spirochaetota bacterium | reverse complement strand
GTTAGCTGCTGGCGTTGCCTATGAACTGAAAGTTCCCATTAATCTATTAACTATCGACCTTAACTTTATTGAAAATAATATCCCTGAAACCAGCCCAATCCATGATTATGTCAAATCCATGAAGGACGAACTCAGCAGAATCAATCAGATTACTGAACAACTGCTGAATCTGGGCAAACCGGGAGATGATGATGTAGAAGTTTTTGAAATTCACAAGCTTATAACCAGTCATCCCATACAGATTACACTCAATCGTTTACAGAAAAGCGGCTTTATCATCAACACCGCTTATCCAAAAGAAAGTCCTAAAATAAAAGGCAGAAAAAATCAACTTATACAGGTATTGTTACACATTATCAGTAATGCAGAAGAAGCAATGCCTGATAAAGGCGAAATAAGAATCAATGTTGGATCGGTGATTAAAAATGGGGAAAAATTTGCAACCATTACCATAGAGGATACGGGAATTGGAATCCCATCTGAAAACCTTGCAAAGATATTTCAGCCATTTTTCACAACCAAAGGACCCAAATCAACTGGATTGGGACTGATGGTTACCTATACCATTATAAACAACCATGGCGGAGCAATAGGGGTAAAAAGCACCCCTGGTGAAGGCACATCATTTAAAATTTTACTTCCAGCTGTTGACTAATAGGGGGACCACATGAAATCACAAAACCCTTCTCATCGAAATTATCTCAGCGATGCAGAATCACTCCTTGATCAGGAGGGATATATCATCATCGCGCCTGACGAAGATAAACAGGAATTGCAGTCCGAGGATAAACCCACAACTAAAACCGAGCATGTCGTAACCCAACAGGTTGAAAAACTGCCCGGTAAAAAACCTGAAATTGTAACGAAAACAATTGAAGCAGAAGCTACTGATATTCCCAGCACCATTCAGTACCTGAAATGGCATATGGAGCGCATTGCTAAAAATGTAATCAACAGAGAAGAAATAATAAAACAGGCTATGTACGCTATCTTAACACGCGAGCATATGCTTTTATTATCACGCACCGGTATGGCAAAATCATATCTTGCAAATTATATCTTCAACACGTTTGATAATGTCAGAGTTTTTGCCTCACAAGCAAGTAAAGAACAAACACCTGATAACTATTTTGGCCCTTACAATATTGAAGAATTTAAAAAAGGGCGTATACGGCATAATATTCACGGATCAATTATTGAAGCCAACCTTGTTTTTCTGGATGAATTTTTTGATGCAAGTGATGTTGTATTACGCTCTCTTTTATCAGTTCTGAATGAGCGTAAATTCATAAATGGCCCTGAAATAATTGATGCAGCCATCCACACCGCTATTGCAACAGCAAACTACATGCGCATGAATGAAGTAACGGAAGCTATTTTAGACCGTTTTACCTATAAATCCATAATTCCCGAAGATGAC
>JAKPOE010000097.1 GCA_029548025.1 Spirochaetota bacterium | reverse complement strand
ATCCCGGTGCTCTTGCAGATTTTCCGGCATGGGCAAAAACCAGTGGTAATGAGATCATTGATACTGTGAAAGATGGTACTACTACAAAATTTTTTATCAAAAAGCTAAAATAACACAGTAATGCTGTGAGGTGAACAATGTCAGGCTATTTATCATATTTTATTCTTATTCCTATGGTTTACATAGCCTTTGCAACCTTGATTTTTGGGCTTATCTATAGATTTTATAGTATATGGAAAGCTCCTGCTCCTGTGGGTACAGGAGCTATATTTCCTAAAAAAGGTTCAAAGGTATCCGGACTCATCTATGACGCTATGCTGGTCCCGATGGCATACGCTAAGCAAAAAGGTTTCTGGTTTATCATAATGCTTTTTCACATTGCATTCTTTTTTCTTTTTCTTGGTCATCTGGAATTAGTAGCTGATTTTAAATTCATCCAGATTATCCCTCATAGAATTTTTCTGGGTGGCGGTTTAGTGGGCATCATTCTTATGCTTACAACACTGTATTTCCTCTTCAGACGATTTGGAACTCCCTACCGTGAAATCTCCATACCGGAAGATTTTATCATCCTGCTTGTTTTGTTTTTTTGTATACTTTTTGGTTCAATACTCCATTTAGCAGAACGGTACAGCGATTGGGGTGCAGTGCTCAGGGTTGATATTAATGTATACAGAAACTGGCTCCAAAGTTTGCTATTGTTTAAACCCCAGCTATCGTATAATATTACTGAACTATCGCACTATACAATACTGGTACTGCATGTTCTTTTTGCCAACATCTTCCTCATGATGTTTCCATTTAGCAAAATGATACATTCGGTTTTTACTTTTTTAGCACATTACCGTAAAAGGAACTAACCATGGAAAGGGAAAAAGTACTGGAACTTAAACAGGTCATTGGAAAAAAGTTGAACAGACCCATGCTGTATTATCTTGATCTCTGTACACGATGCGGTTTGTGTTATGATACCTGCCATGTTTACCAGGGTATACCAAAAAAAGAGTATTCACCGGTAGGCAGGGCTGAGGTTGTCCGCAGGGTTTTCAGAAAATATTTTAAGCCAGCAGGAAAATTTTTCCCATGGTGGGGTGATGCACATGAATTTGATGAAAACCTTATGGAAGAACTGCGTGAAGCAGCATTTTCATGTACCGGCTGTCGCCGTTGCACCATGTTTTGTCCTTTTGGTATAGATATGCCCTATATATTGGGGATTGCAAAAGAATTGCTCATAGCGTATGGCAATGCACCTGAAGAACTGGTTATGCTAGCTGATGGTGCGGTTGAAAAAGGCAAAAGCATCGATATGTTTAAAGAAGGCTTCCGTGGGGTAATAAAGGATTTAGAACAGGAAGTTCAAAAGCTTATTGGTGCATCATCAAGTGATGGATTAATTCCCATGGAAAAACACGGAGCCAATATACTTTTTGTTGGCTTATCAGGGGCGCATTCAATAATTTATCCTGCTGCAATCTTTAATGCCGCTAAAGAGGACTGGACGCTGAGCTATTTTGAAGCGGTAAACTTTGGCTATTTTGCAGGTGATACAGAAAAGTCAAACTTTATTGCCAATAGAATCATCAATGAGGCAAAAGCACTGGGAGTCAAAGAGATAGTTATTGTTGAATGCGGCACAGCATACAGGATACCAAAATTTTTAATGGGGCCATTGCCTTTTAAAGTAAGCAGCATCGTTGAGGTAATTTACCGCTATATCAAAGAAGGCAGAATCAAAATTAAACAGGGCATTGTATCAGAACCGGTAACATGGCATGATCCCTGTCAGTTAGGAAGGAATGGAGGCATTTACGAACAACCCCGTGAGATATTGCAAATAATGGCAAACGATTTTCGTGAAATGAATCCAAACTGCGAATATAACTGGTGCTGCGGTGGCGGCGGTGGTTTAGTTGCGCTTGATAATGAAGAATTCAGGATTAAAAGTGGCAAACCTAAAAA
>JAKPOE010000095.1 GCA_029548025.1 Spirochaetota bacterium | reverse complement strand
AAAGGGATATTACATGCCATCATCTTTGGGATTATAGCAGGATTTATACTTAATTTTATGCCATGTGTATTACCAGTAATAAGTCTGAAACTATTTAGTTTTGTATCATATGCACATAATAATCCCCGCCAAATAAAAAGTATGGGTTTACTTTTCACACTTGGAATTATAACATCCTTCATTATTTTAGCGGCATTAGCAGCATTTGCCGGTTACAACTGGGGTGAACTTTTTCAACATAAAACATTTATTATAGTAATGGCTGCCATTATATTTTCCATGGCTTTATCTTTTTTTGACATCTATACCTTTAATGTTCCTTCACTTCCCTCAAAACTGCAGAGTGCCAACCCTTATATCGATAGTTACTTTAAAGGAGTCCTTGCAACCATTCTGGCTACTCCCTGCAGTGGCCCCTTTTTAGGAGCTATACTAACATGGACATTAACACAACATCCTATCGTAATCTTTATGATATTTATCAATATTGGTATAGGGATGTCACTTCCCTATCTAATCCTTGCTATGTATCCATCACTTGTTCGTTTTATCCCTAAACCTGGCGAATGGATGATTATTTTTGAACAATGCATGGGTTTTTTGCTTGTTGCAACTTCAATTTACCTGATAACCCTCCTTGATATAACAGCCCTTACGCAGGCATTATGGTTTATTCTGCTGCTTTCGTTAGGATTATGGCAATGGGGCATATTTGGAAATATAGCCCGACCGCTAATACATCGTATCACTTCATTTATTATTCTTTTGGCAATTGTTATAATATCAGGGTTAATGCTATTTACTACAAAACCATCTGTATCCAGAATACCATTGAAACAATTGGATTGGGATGCGATAGTTCACAATAATAGTTCCCATGTATCAATGATAATTTTTACCGCAGACTGGTGCCCTAATTGCAAATTGGTTGAAGGAACTACTCTGAAATCAAAAAAGGTCATCGATTTTATTAAGTCCAATGACATCCATACTTATAAAGCAGATATCACAACAAAAAATGAATTAGCAGAAGAGCTTATGCAAAGCCTTGGTGCCCGTTCAATTCCATTTGTAGCAATTTTCCCAAAAGGTGAATATTTTTACCAGCCGCTCATACTTCGCGATATGTATACTTCCAATGATCTTTTAAAAGCTTTACAAAAAGCCATGGATATAAGCAATTCACAACAAACACTGCAATTGATGACAATACCGCACCATTAACTCTATGAAATCTCTGTATTATTACAACGAATTAGTAAAAAGGATAGATGCATTTACCAGTGACATTATTGCTGTATATGGCACCTTGTTACAATGTAAAGAAGGCTGCAGCGGATGTTGCATACTGGAAAGTGTTTTCCCCGTTGAGATGGTTGCCATCCTTCATTGGTATAGTAACCAATCACCCTCCGTACGGGAAGCCATAACAAACACCAAAGATAATGAATATTGTATATTCTTACATGAGCATACATGCAGAATATACCCTTACCGACCTATTATTTGCAGAACTCATGGATGTCCAATTATGGTGGATACAACAATCGATGTTTGCCCATGCAATAATGGTATTTCGTTTGCAGCCAATCACATCTTAAATGTAGAACATTGCAACAGCATGCTTGCAGGCATTAACCTTTTATTTATAAAAGAAGTGAATATACCGTTATTACAAAAAGAGCGGATTGATCTACGCACGTTTTTTCAAAGCTCTGAATCCGATATCCTTTCTATAGTGCATTCCCTCAAACGATAACAATGGTATTACACTATATACTTTATTATATGCCTCCTCAAGGCTGTCAGCAATGGCGGTTACATTGAGCACCCTTCCCCCATTGGCAACAATAGTATTTCCTTCACGCTTTGTACCTGCATGAAATATAAGGATATCATTATGGATTTGGTCTAATCCATGTATTGGTAGCCCTGTTGAGTATGAACCAGGATAACCACCTGATGCTAAAACAACCGTAACAGCGTGTTTATTCCGGAATGAAAGATTTGTTGATGATAATGTGCCATCTATTGCAGCATTGATATAATCACCCAATTTGCCATTTAAAAGAGGCAGCAATACCTGTGTTTCGGGATCACCAAATCGTACATTAAATTCTAACACCTTAATCATCCCATCCTTGATGATAATGCCCGCATACAAAATCCCTGCAAAAGGGATGCCTTCTTTATTCATCCCCTGAATAACCGGCTGTAAAATCTCTCTGTGAACCCTTCCTAAAATTCTGCTATCAACTATTGGTGCTGGTGCATAGGCGCCCATTCCTCCAGTATTGGGACCTTCATCATTATCAAATGCACGCTTATGATCCTGCGCTGCTATAAACGGTACTACTGTCTTCCCGTCACTTATTCCCAATACAGAGGCTTCCTCACCAGCGCAAAAATCCTCAACAAACACCCTTGTGTCATGGTTGACCATAGTATTAATAAACTGTATAGCATCATGTTTTGTATTGCACACACCAACACCCTTACCGGCAGCAAGACCATCCAGCTTTATAACTATTGGATATTCAGTAAGCGATTCAATATAGTGCAATAAATCGTTTTTATCTTTAAATTCTCTGAATTGAGCAGTAGGAACATTATATTTTTGCATGATGTACTTTGCAAATAGCTTGCTTCCTTCTAGTTGTGCAGCCTTTGCTGTGGGACCAAAAACCCGAATACCTTTATTGTGAAGAAAATCAACAATACCATTGACAAGCGGGGCTTCAGGACCAACAACAACGACATCAATACTTTTGCTTTTACAAAAAGTATACATTGACTCAAAATCATTGATTGCTATGGCAACCCTGTACCTATCATCAATCCCGCCATTACCAGGTGCTACATACACTTCAGTAGCACTTCCATCATGTAATAATCTCCATGCTATTGCATGTTCGCGCCCACCAGAACCAATCACCAGATATCTCATTGGCTACCTCTTTATAAAAATAGATGAACATTGCCATTGCTCGGGTAAGTATACCATATATTGTATGGCTACCATAGGAAATACAATCTGCATTATTGTTTGGCAAATTATACAACTGACAATTTGCTTATAAATATACTGCTGTTTTTTTCAATCATTTTATACATTATTTTTTACAGAAAAGGGTTGCACTTAATTGTTGAATCTAATCAATAATATAAAAATATTATTGACTTTTATTTGCTATACAATAATGTATCGATGTTACTAATTTTAGTAACTATGAAATTTAATAAAATGTTATAATAATTGTTCGGTAGTTTATGAAATATTTATCAACTATATTATGTTTGATATTGTTAATTTATTGCACATCATGTTCTGATTTTATTAGCAAATATAATAAATCAAATGATAATAACGGAGAAGAAGATATTATTCATAAAGTATTTACTCCTCAATTTAATTTGATTACTGGAGAATATAAAGGCTCTCAAATTATATCTATTACCACGACAACAATTGATGCTTCAATAAGATTCACTACAGATGGTTCAACACCTTCTCCTAATTATGGGATTATTTATGAAAAACCATTTATAATAACATCTTCCTCAACAATAAAAGCAATTGCTTATAAAACTGGATATGTTGATTCTGATATTGCTATAACAGAATATACCATCCTTCCTTTGGGAAACATCAGGATAACAAACAATAGTGGTGTTTCTCTCAATCCAGTTTCTTCATGGAACGGTAATGAATATGCTATTGTTTGGCTAGATAACAGTGATAATAATAATATTTCTGAAATATTTTTTACAAAAGTAAATAACAATGGAGAGAAAATCTCTAATGATATTAGAATAACGGAAAGTAATTATCAGAAATTGAGACCCTTTATTATATGGGATAATAATAATTATGCAGTGGTTTATGAAGTTAATTATAGTGGATTTTCACAAATTTTATTTTCTAAATTGGAACTTGATGGAACAAAAATAATTAGTGATAATGCTATTTCAGATGGTAATTCAATAGCATGGTACCCCCATATAATATTTAATGAAGACAGGTATTTGATAACATGGTATGACAGTAAGAATAGCAATTTTGAAATTTATTTAAAAATTATTGGTATAAATGGAAATATTATAATTGATTCAACAAGATTATCAAATTCCACTACAGCATCAAGAAGACCAGTCATTGCATGGAATGGAAATGATCTTGGTATAGTGTGGGAGGAAAATATTAATCCCAATTCTACATTAAATTATTTATCTATCAATAGACTTGGCCAAATTATTTATGAATCCACTATTACAAGTATTAGTGGGGTTTCGGCATTCACGTCGATAGCATATGATAATTATTCATATGCTCTTGTTTGGTCTGATATGCGTAATGGAAATGCTGAAATTTATTTTACAAAAATAAATTCTCAAGGTCTTAAAATTTTAGATGATATACGGATTACTGTTGCCACAGGTGATTCTATTTTCCCATCTTTGGTATATAATGGTCAGAATTTCGCAATTTCATGGCAGGATAATCGCAGCGGTAATAATGAAATTTACTTTGCACTCATTAATTCTGAAGGATTAAAATTAACAAATGATATAAATATTTCAAATACTTTAGGTGTTTCTCAAAATCCATATTTACTATGGAATGGTTATGAATATGCATTGGCATGGGATGATATTATTGATAATAACAGGGAAATTTTTTTTACAAAGATAAATCCTGATGGTTCAAAACAATAGATAAATTTATATTTACTAAATACTAAAATCATATATCTTATTATAAAATTATTGACAGCAATTGATATATAATATAGTGTACCAACTGGTCAGTACAGGATACAAACCATGACAAAGGGCATGCAGACAAAACAGGCAGTCATTGAACGCATCACCGAGCACATTCATCTTTATGGATTTTCCAATACAAGCTTACAGGATATTATTGCTCTCAGCGGTGTTAAAAAGGGTAATCTGTATTTTCACTTTAAAAATAAGGAAGCATTGATACTTGAGGCTTTGCAATCTGCATTTAACAATCACCAGCAGTACATTGAAAAACACACATCGCAATACTCAGATCCAATCAAGAAAATTTTTGCCATGCTCGATGCTGTATTTGCATACCATGCACAACGCACATTTCTGGGTGGGTGCATATTTGGCAATACTGCTCTTGAGATGGCTGATAAAAATCCCGCATTTAAACAGTTTATTGCTGATGTCTTCCATCAATGGACACAGTGGATTGCAGCACAACTTGATACTGCCAAAGAGCAGGGATTATTAGCCAGCCACACCCCTGCACAGGAACTATCGCACACCATTGTTGCCGCCCTTGAAGGTGGTATCATGCTTTCAAAGGTGAGCAAAAATGCTTCTGAACTCAACGCCGTTATGACCACAATCAAAAATGTTTTACAATTGTATGCTACAAACAAAACCAACAATAAAAGGAAACACAATGCTAACAAAACAGGACATCATAGATAAAGCTCTGGAGCTGGGATTTGATGATATTGGCTTTACCAATGCGGAAGCATTCCATGAGCATAAACCATTTTTACAAAAAATTCCCGATAACTATACGTGGGCTGTTGCATCAGGGCTGCAACTTGAAGAAGGATGTAACCCCGCTACGGTGTTGCCTCAGGCACAATGCATTGTGGTGATTTTGCAAAACTACTATAAGTATGATTTTCCAAAAAGCATGGAACCGTTTTTTGGCAGATGCTATATGTATGACGACAGGGTAACGCGCGACGGGCTTACTATCAAGATAAAACAATTCATTGCATTTTTACGCGATGCTGGCATCAAAACAAAAACGCCGTTTCATCTGCCGCAGAAGGCTGCCGCAGCACGTGCAGGTATTGGAACGTTTGGCAAAAACTGTTTGTTATATGCAAACAATGCTGCTAAAAAAAGCTCATGGATTAATCCGGTTACGATAGTTATTGATAAAGAGTATGAACCCGGCAAGCCAACTGTTGCAGCAGGATGTCCCGACTGGTGCAGAAATGCCTGTATAGCAGCCTGCCCCACCCGAGCGCTGAAAGGAAACTGCACCATCGATTCACAGCGGTGCATATCGTACCTTACCTATTACGCCAGCGATATTACTCCTTACGAGTTACGAGAACCCATGGGGCTTTCCGTATACGGTTGTGATAGATGTCAGGAGGTTTGTCCGCGTAACAAAGCGTGGATGTCACAGGTGCTTCCCATCAATGAAAGGGTTGCTAAAAAAGCACCTTATTTTGATTTAATAAAGCTATTACACATGGATGAAAAGTATTTTTTGCACTATATATGGGCTCACATGTTTTACACACCTGCAACCGATATGTGGCGGTGGAAGATGAATGTTGCCCGTGCAATGGGAAACAGCAATGATGACAGGTTTATTCCGGAGCTTATTGCTGAGTTTAACAATACTAATGACCAGCGCGTTCAGGGGATGATTGCGTGGGCGCTTGGGAAGATTGGCGGGGTCAGAGCAGGGGATGCGCTACATCGTTTTAGAGCTGGTGCCACTCATTCGGTTTTACATGAGATTGAACGTGCACTTGATTATTTGCACCATTATTAAAAACGATTGTGCGCATTTATTATTGCAAGGCAGCGTGCATACCATGGTTATTGGTTGTAAAGCTTTATGATAATAAAGCCATTAATATCTTGACAAATATAAAATGTAATTTTACATTAGCCACATGATTCCACGAAACCTTGAAATGCCCATACATAAATACAAATCGCAATATCCGGTTATTGCAATAGCTGGTCCCCGTCAAAGCGGCAAAACAACCCTTGCACAAAAGCTATTTCATGATTACGACTATTGTTCACTTGAAAACCTTGATATGCGATTATATGCTGAAGAGGACCCACGTGGATTTTTAAAGAGCTATCCACCACCACTAATTATTGATGAAGCACAACGAGCGCCTTCACTGTTTACCTATCTCCAGGAAATGGTAGATAAAAACAGCAAACCCGCCGGGTATGTACTAACCGGTTCGCAACAATTTCTTTTGATGGAAAAAATAACACAATCGTTAGCCGGGCGTATCATCATATTTACATTATTTCCATTTACCGTTAATGAACTTATAGTAAAGCGTTTTGATAAGGACATCCCTTCAATATTTACTGTAAAAAAAGAAAACAAAAAACAGTGTAATACTATAACCATTGATAGCATGATTTTTTCTGGTATGTTTCCCCGCATACATGACAAACATCTTGATGCATCAAAGTGGCTTGAAAATTACACAGTTACCTATATTGAACGTGATATCCGCAATCTTATCAATATTGAAAATTTACATCAATTTGAAATATTCATAAAAACAGTAGCATCATACTCAGGGCAATTAGTAAATTATGCGTCACTGTCAAACAGGATTGGCATATCGCAGCCAACTGTCAAAAAATGGCTTTCATTGCTTGAAACAAGTGGTGTTATATTTTTCCTTCAACCATATTTCAAAAATGTTGCAAAACGAGTCATTAAAACACCAAAGCTATATTTTGTCGATACCGGCCTTTTGTGTTTTCTGCTATCCATCCGCAGCCAGAAAGAACTAATAGGGCACCCTCTTTATGGCAATATCTTTGAAACATTTATAATTGCTGAGCTGTATAAACGAATGGTTCATACAGGGATAACTAAGCCGCCAATATATTTTTTCCGTGACAGGACAGGCAATGAAATTGATTGCATCGTTGAATGGGAAGGTTTGCTTACTGTTGAAATAAAATCAGCAAAAACCTATAATCCTGAATTTACCGATGGCATACAAAAATGTAACACGATTCTCAATGCACAAAAAGGTATTGTCATATATGGAGGAGACCACATATTCAATCAGGGTGAAGCTATGGCAGTAGTTCCATGGTGGGCATTGTAGAGATTGTTAAGTTATCCAATTGACTACTGTAAAGAAAGGCTTTCGGCGTATAAAGTACCAAAATATGTTGAATTTATTGATGAACTTCCTCTAACGGCAATAGGGAAACCAGACCGTAAGGTACTGAAACAGCGTGAGATGGAAAAGTTAAAAAGCTAATCATGAAATAATTTTGTCATCTATCTTACAGAAGATTTTATGATAAAAAGAGTATTCCCCAATGAAGCAGGGGATACTCTTTACTGTGAACGCATGATTTTTTCAGCAACTATAAAAAATAAAGTTATTATTCAATAACCCCGCACATTATCTCAAGGTATGCGTTTTGCCCTTTAATTGAAACAGGTGTATCGGTTTCGGGGTCATAGCTTATGGGTGCCTGCTGTTTTATAAGGACTTTAAGAGGGCCATTTTCTGCGGCAGATTGAATTTCGGTCATATTATAATCTGATGAAGTAAACCCCTTAGATGTCAGCAACTCAACAACTTTCCTTGATGCATTTGCCAGATCTGTATAATCGTCAGTTGTTAGCTGTATGGTTGCCTTTATCATTTTTCCTTTCACCTTTTTTTCGCTGGTACCTTCATCAAAGTTCCATGGAAATTGTGTATCAGCCGGTTTTGAAAAGCTAATTCCTTCTATAGATGCAACTGCAGCAATCAGCTCAACTATTTTCTGTTGATCTGTTCGGAGGGGTTGATATTGCTGCTGGCCCCCATTTAATTCCAGAATGCCATTTTTAACAGCAACCCGTGTATAGGTTACCGTTTCACCGGTACTCAATTGCAGTATCAGCGAGTCGCCTTTTATCAACCATGTCCCGTCAGTGAACAGTCTTCCATTAAGATAAGCTGAAAATTTACTTTTACCATCTTCCTTGTAAAAACTTACCTCCTGATAATCCCCCTTTATTGCTTCCCAATCGCCCAATATATTCTTTTCATCAATTTTCGCCTTTGTACATCCTGTAAACACAAAAGAAATACAAACAAGGCTTAGAATTAGTTTATACATACCAGTACCTCCATATAGTATTTAAAAATCGTGCATTCACATAGTTAGTGCATCGTGATGCTGTGATATGTGACATCAATAACCATATAATCCTGCTATTGCTTCTTCTGTACTTTCTGCTCTGTTAACAGTACGTACCGCTTGCGCATGCCTGCTGTATCGATGTGCACCCATGCAGTACAATTGCTTCCGGAAACAACTTCCGTATCAGCATTATTTTTTATTAAAAACCCCATGGCTTCGGCAGCACGCCCAAAAACTGCATACATCAGAGCCGTACACCCAAATGCATCCTGTGCATCCATGTCTGCATTTGCTTTAAGTAAATATGACAGCACCTCAATATTGTCAGCATACGCAGCAATCATACACAGGGTTGTCCCGTGTTGATCGCAGTAATTGATATTTTCGTTATTTACTAATTTATAGAATATATCATTGTTTTTATGATATACTGCCTGCGCCAGTGTTAAATTTTTGTCAGCACTTAACCCATAGAACGCAGCAAGCAATATTCGCGTAACCCATCGCTCCCTGTATGGAGCATATTCCATCTTTTGATAGCTTTCAAGGCTTTTGTATCTTTTCTCAATACCGGCAGCTACTGCAAGTAATTCTTTTTTTGAACACTGTTGTAATTTAGCAAATATGACTTCCTTAAAGTTACTGTCGCCAATACCCTGAACAAGAACCTCCTTTAAATCGGCATCATCAAGTGTGCAAAATGTAAGCGGCGAAGGCAGCAACCACAGCTCCATTGGCAAATGATCCACATAATACAGAATGTCAGTTTGGGACAGCATGTGATTTTTATTTGTGCGTGTACCATATTTTTTCAGGATCTGCTGTTTTTCATAGTTGGAGAGAGCAATGACATTCATTGCATTGATATTAAAAGACAATACATCTTTCTGCACTTTTTTCTGTATATTGTCCCAGCCAGCAGAATAAATGCAGTACACAATACCGTTATCCTCCACCCATGCGGCATTGCTAATATCAATGTTGGTGCTGACCGGTGATTGTATCTGTAACACTTGTTTAAGCGTATTAGTGGCAGGAGTATATGAATACAGATACAGTGCATGCATATACACATCACCGGGGCTGTACATGTACATAGGTATTATCTGCCTACCGGGCTGATACAAACCGTAATCGCAGAGAAAATAAATATTGCTATGTACGGTAAAGCCTGTTGATACCGTGTGCCTTGTATTAACAACCTTGTATTTCATACCCCCGCAACCCATAGCAACGATAATAAAAAAAATTAATAGTGTGCTTCTCACAACACACCTCCCTCTCCCGGCGTTGTCTGGTATCGTATGCGGGCAGGTTGCAAGGGTTACCAGTGCCAGTGTTTGTTTATGGGCGATAGCTTCCTCTAAAAAGCTTTCAGCCCGCAATGACATCTGTAAATGTAAAGTTAACCGCATCAACAAGGCCCCGGTTACTGAGCCTGAGCTCCGGAATAACCGGTAATCCTAAAAGAGCCATTGTCATAAACGGTGAAACCAGATTGCATCCTAACATTTTCCAGGCTTTTTCTAAAGTTTCAACCTTTTTTTGAACTGCTTCAACCGGTTCATCTGTCAGCAACCCTGCAACAGGAAGCTCCACAATAGCCAGCACTTTGCCATCAGCAACAGCTATCATCCCACCACCAGCTTTGATAAGCTCATTCCCGGCAAAAGCCATATCCTCTTCATCGGTACCAACGATAAGCAAATTATGCGAATCATGTGCAACAGTTGATGCAACAGCGCCTTTTTTTAAGCCAAAACCTTTTACAAAACCCAGCCCTTTTGTTCCGGTGGCTTTATGACGCTCAAACAGCGCAGCCTTTGCAATATCCTTTTCTTTATTGGGTGCAACATTGCCATCAATAGTCTTCAATGTTTCAATGACCTGCTTTGTTGTAACTTTTGCTTCTTCTATCTGGATTACACGAACTTTAACCTCGGATTTATTGACTGTTAGCATAAAATCCTGAGGGGTTAAGGTTTTGCCAACATTAACGGTGTTTTTTGACCAGTCAGGATAGGTTACCTTTTTTGCCGATGAAAGCATTGTTCCATCCCTGGCAACCAGCCTGCCGCCAATAATAACTGCTTTCACAGTAACACTATAAAGATCCGAAAGAAGAACAATATCAGCAACCTTTGATGGCGATACACTTCCAAAATCCTTGCTCATCAAAAAGCATTCGGCAGTATTAATGGTTACCATCTCTATAGCAGTTACAGGGTCAACACCTTCTTCAATTGCTCTTTTAACAATATGATCAAGATGTCCCAGTTTTATCAACGTATCAGGATGGGTATCGTCACTCACAAGGATAGCAAAACGGCTTTGCACTGTATTATGGGTAATAGCTTTTATGACCTCTTTTAAATCGTGCCATGCTGAACCTTCACGTATCTTTGCATACATTCCCAGACGCATCTTTGCCAATGCATCCTCATGCCTCACCGATTCATGACATGAACGCACGCCAGAAGCTATGTATGCATTGAGCATTTTTCCCGTATCGGGCAAAGCAAAGTGACCTGTTACCGGTTTGCCAGCTTTTAGCGTTACTGCTATCTCTTTGTGTACATCCGGGACGCTGTTGAATACACCGGGAAAATTCATAAGCTCACCCAACCCTGCAATGGCATCCCACTTCATTGCTTCTGCTATCTCTTCAGGGCCAATTTCAGCACCTGCATCCTCCAGCCCTTGTGCAGCCGGCACGCATGAAGGCACTGTAGCATAAACCCTGAGCGGCACATCCCGTGCTTCATCAAGCATCAGTTTCACACCTTTAAGCCCCAGCACATTAGCTATCTCATGCGGGTCCATAAAGATTGCCGTTGTTCCATGTGGTACCACTGCAGTGCTGTACTGTGATACCGTCAGCATGCTGCTTTCAACATGAATATGCCCATCCATAAATCCAGGTGCAATATATAAACCGGTAGCATCAATTATTTGCGTTGTTTCGCCAATACAGTGGCTGGCATCTCCTACCAATGCTATTCTTCCTTTATATAGGGCGACATCGATATGTTCCTGCAACTCTTTTGTATTGACATTCACCAATGTTCCATTTTTAATTACCATGTCAGCCTTACGGCGTCCCATGGCAACATCGGCAAGCTCCATGGTAATCGTTTCAAGTGGTATAAAGTTCATAAAGTTATCCCCCTATTGAATTTGTTGCACTATAGTATTGCAATCAAAGAGCATACCATCATCTTTTTTTGCAATCATTTTCATGTCGTTTGTAAATCCGGTTTTACTAAAAAGCATATAGCAGTTATTTTGATCTTTGCAATAGACAATGTCCCTTGATATTTTTACTAAAAT
>JAKPOE010000087.1 GCA_029548025.1 Spirochaetota bacterium | reverse complement strand
AGTATTGCAATCAAAGAGCATACCATCATCTTTTTTTGCAATCATTTTCATGTCGTTTGTAAATCCGGTTTTACTAAAAAGCATATAGCAGTTATTTTGATCTTTGCAATAGACAATGTCCCTTGATATTTTTACTAAAATTTTGATCAACACCTACCTATACGGTTACATTGCAGTAAATGTTTTTGCATCAGAGCATGGCATAGTTCTAAACAGGCGTCTTCAAAGGTTAAAGAAACATGATGCTCAACATTATCCTTAAATTTTTTAACACAATATCAGGTTGTTCACGTTCAATCCATCGCCTATTGGGAAATATAAAATGAAAACAAGTTATCAAATTTTTTCAAACGCTTTCTGAATTAAAGCCCCATCAGGCTTTTTCGTTAATACGCTCACCAGTGGTACAATAAAAAATGGGATGATCATTCCTAAACTGGACGCAACGGCAGACTTTTCAGCACCCAGATAAAAAAACAAACCAATAGACACCACAAGCCCTGTAATCATACCAGCATATACCCCGGCAAGGGTTGTTCGTTTCCAGAACAGTCCATACAAATACGGTGCCATGAATGCGCCTGCAACGGCTCCCCATGAAAGCGACATCAGGGTTATAATTATTCCAAATTCATATCGTGCAGTAAAATATGATAATATGACAAACAAGGCACTCAAAAAGCGCATCATTGCTACAGAATTCTCTTTTGTAATTTGTGGATTAACATGCCCTTTGTAAAGGTCAATTGCAATAGCAGATGAAGATACTAATACAAGTGATGAAAGAGTAGACATGGATGCAGAAAGAATTAACAGTAATATCACAGCCATTAAAGGCTCCGGCAGATGTTTTGTCAGTAAATCAGGGATGAGCAGGTCAAATGCCGGTTTATTACCAACAACAGGAACTGCATCATAAAACAGGTGTGATAGCGAACCGGTGAAATACGCGCAAACACCAATAATTGTTGCAAAACAAAATGTTACAATAGCGGCTTTCTTTATAAGATCCTGACTTTTAATAGCATAAAATTTTTGCACCATCTGCGGCAAGCCCCATGTACCAAATGATGTCATGAAGATAAATGCAGAAAGGAGGATCCATCCTGGTTGTTTTCCAGCAGGCACATGTAATGGATATTTTTCAGCAACCAGTGCAATACTTTGAACTATCCCACCATTTTTAGATGATAGTATCAGTACCATGGTGAGAGCTCCTGCAACCATAATAATACCTTGAATAAAATCGGTCAATGTAATAGCAAAATACCCACCCAGCACAAGGTAAATACCGGTGATACCAATCATTATGATGAGTGCTAAATCATACGAAATATTGAAATTAACTTCAAAAAGATGTCCCAGACCTTTAAAAACAGATGCAGAGTACGGAATTAAAAATATAAATATAATGACAGCAGCAAACATCTTAATATATTTGCCATCAAAGCGTTCCATTAAAAACTCAGGCATGGTCATGACATCTAAATTTTGAGTCATAATTCTCGTACGTCTTCCCAGCACAAGCCATGCTAACAGTGAACCAAACAGCGCATTACCAACGCCAATCCAGACAGCATTAAGCCCATATACCCAGCCCAATTTGCCGGCAAAGCCTATAAAAAGCACTGCTGAAAAATACGAGGTGCCATACGCCAACGCTGAAACCCATGGGCCAATAGTTCGGCCACCTAAAAAGAAGTCCCCCAGTGTTGATGTTTTACGCATACCCCAGATACCAATAATAACCATTAAAGCCAGAAAGATTGTTAACAATGAAATTGACCACATAGCTACCGATCTCCTTTTTTATTTTTAATCGATCATCATGCCTGGCAATTACATTGCCAATGGAATGTTGTACTAAAATTACTTTGAATTTATATTTCTATCAAGAAAGCAGGTTGTCAATAATAAAATAATTTTGATGAAGGATCTATATTGCAATGAGGAATAGTGACTCTATAAACAAATCAATCTCCAGAGGGAGTATAATAACTAGAGAGAATAAATATAAATACAAGTGAAAGCATTATCCTTTTATCAATTGATTTCTGTATATTATCACTCATATCAAGAATATAATTACTACGAAATAGAGTAAACTCTCTGGTCAGGCTCGCTAAAACATCCCTGTCTTTGACTATTAAAAACCTCCTGTTTGGAAACGAATGGAGTATAGAATCATCTTTTTTTCTCATCATACACATACATTTTTGGAGAGAAATATCCTCTTACTGGAATAAAAAATGTATCTCTATCAAGAACTTCATTTATCTGATCCATATTTCTTCTTCCAATAACCAGCAATGCTTACTATTTAATCTGCATGCATTTTTTTAAGTAATTTTTTGCACTGTAATGATTATTTTTTTCGATAACAATATTTTTTTATATTTGTGATATGTTTCAAATTTGAAGTTACAACCAATACCCGGCACCAGAACATTGCCATATAAAATAGCTATAGTATTATTTCAGCAAGGAAACTTAACCCTTCACTATTTTGAAGATTTTTATGATTTTTTTATTACAGATGATTGTATAATAATGGGTGAGGGTTTGATATTCCATAACAAAATTTAAAAGGACACCATGTTCTGGTGTCCTTATATTCATAGTAAACTTTTACTCATTCATGGTATATTGCCCTTTCAATGCATACACCTGTTCATTCCATACCTTATTAAAAATTGCATCATCCAGAACAGGTTTTTTGATCATCTTTACAATAAGCTCATTTTGCTTATCGCTGTTTTTCTGCCCTGTGTAAAGCCGTGTTGCATATGCAGAGAAATCGCTGACTATGAATTTGAAAATCTCATCAATGATCTCATCTTCAATATTGTAAATCTTCTTATTTTCGCAGATAAGCTGTGTATAGGGAATCAGTGTAAACAGCTCGCCCACCGATAGCATATAATCAATATTCTTTGTTTGCTTTTCATCCGGAGTCCCCTTAATAAGGAAGTTTCTAAATGCTTCTATCTGTTCTAAGAAAATCTCCAGATTGTTGCTCTTGATGCCTTCATATGCTTTTCTGTAATCATTAAATTGTATCGATCCCAATCCCTTTGCCGGTCCCTGATTAAACAAAAAGCTATCATTAGCAGGATCATCCCGGCGCGGCACCTCCGGATATTCTTTTGGCTTAAACATAAAGTTTTGTAAAAATTTTACAATGAGTGCCATATTAACATGCGTTGTGCCTTCCAGTTTGGGCAGCATCCCGATATCTCGAATTGCCATCTCAAAATAGGTATCCTGCTCAAAGCCTTTTGCAGCTATGACCTCGTGCAGCAACCCAATTACCTTTTCCCCCTCCATGGTTACCTTCATCTTCTGAATTGGATTATACAAAAGGTATCTGCGATCATCAGGATTGGCGGTACGGAAATAATCACAAGCTCGCAAAGCAAACAGCTTCATCGCCGCCAACCGTGCAAAAGCCTCAGTAAATATTTTCTTAACATGCGGGAAATCGGTTACATACATATTATAAAGTCTTCTGTTTGCTGCATGGTCGATAGCTTCATAAAATGCATGCTCACATATCCCAATTGAAGCCCACCCTAACTCATACTTGCCGACATTTACTGTGTTAAGCGATGAATCCCATGCATGGTTCCCACGTGATAAGATATCCGCTTCGGTAATAGGATAATCATGGAGGGCAAACTCAGCAACGTACGCCTGGCGTACTCCAGAGGTACTTATCTTTTTAACACATTCATAATTAGGATGTTTTGTGTCCACCACAAAGAATACATATTCACCGGTATCAGCCATTTTGCCAAATACCGAAAGAAGCGCAGCAGCATTCCCATTCCCAATATAATATTTATCACCACGCGCTAAATAGGTACCATCACCTTTGGGATACAACATCATATCGGTGCCATAGATATCAGCACCATGCTCTTTTTCAGAAAGCCCAAACCCAAATATGCCACCATCTTTCAATAATTTTGCTGCCTTGTGTTTTACCTCTTCATTCTGCCCCATCCAGATTGGGCCCAAACCCAATATAGATACCTGCCATGCATACCAATAGCATAGTCCATAAAAACCTAAAATTTCATTATACTCCTCAATGCGCCACATATCCCACCGCGAATCCTTATCACCATACCCTGAAGGCGTAAGGAGTGTTGCAAAGGTCTGTTCTTTTTTTATGAACTCTAAGAAATCATCATACCATACGGCTGCTTGATCGTCTTCTTTGATCTTCTTCAATCCTTTTTGTTCAAAGAATTCAATAGTTTTCAGCATAATCTGCTTTGATCTATCATCAGCATGATGACGTTCATACTTTTTTGGATTAAATAGTAACATTGTTACCCCCTCTCCACTTGTAATATATAATACAAATTAGTATATACTATTTATGATTCTTATTGTTTAATATAGCACTACATCAAAAAATTTAAGTCAACAATAAAAATATATTATTTTTTCAACACAAATATTGTACTATTGCCAGCCATACTTACCAAAATGTCAGGATACAGTTCTTTACATAAAAATTTCATGCATATCAAATATATTGACAAAACGATTGTACACCATTTACTATTGAAAACTCTTATCATAAAAGGAGCAATGTATGGATTATAGTACCAAACTATCAAATAAAGAAAAATATTCATTTGCTATAGCCGGTTTTGGACAAAATATGGTAATAACATTTACAACAACATTCATGTTAGTGTATCTCTATAATTTTGTCGGCTTCAGCCTATCGGGGATTGCTACCCTTACTGCTATAATAGGAGCTGCAAAAATATGGGATGCACTCAATGATCTCATAATGGGCATGTTTGTAGATTATACCCATACCCGATGGGGTAAATTACGACCATATATACTCCTATCAGCTTTTCCTATTGCTCTGCTTACCATATTGCTATTTGCTATCCCACAAACTACTGAAACATATAAGCTTATCTTTTTTTGCTATTGTTTACATCTTATGGGATATGGTCTATACCCTGGGCGATGTCCCCTACTGGGGACTGGCAGGAGTCATAACCGTAAGACTGGACGACAGAGTAGAAACTATTGCATTAGCAAGGACATTCCAGGCAGTAGCACTGGCCATTACAACTGTCCTCAGTCCCTTGATGGCTCACTGGTTAAGCTTTTCAGATAAAACCACTGCAATAGGGTGGACACGCACAGCAATTATAGTATCAATAATAGGCATGGGACTTTTTACCCTGGCATTTTTTAATACCACCGAAAAGGTTCCCCTTCAACACAATAAACAAACAATACGGCAGATGGTCAATGCCATTATTACCAACAAACCACTTTTGCTTATCCTTTTAGGCAGCGCATTAAACTTTGGGCGAAATATTGTACAGGTGGGAGGTGCTGTTGTTGCATCGATAGTTTTTGGTGACGAAAAAATATTTTCTCTGTTAGGTGGTGTGCTTATTGCAGCTATTATTATATCAAACTTACTTACTCCTCTGGTGCTAAGAGTTATGTCTAAAAAGATGCTTATGATTATTTCAAGCCTACTGTCAGCATTAACATATACAGCGATGTATTTTATTGGCTATAGCAACTTCTGGCTGTTTGTTTTCATGCTTTTTGTTTCAGGATTTTTTACAGGATTTTTCATTGTGATACAAACAGCAATGATTGCTGATTCGGTTGATTATTATGAATATAAAACCGGATCGCGCAATGAAGGGGTAAGTTTTGCCGGGTTAACATTTATTTCAAAGCTCATGGGGGCACTGGCAACCATGGTTTTTGGGATGGTTGTTGTTGCAGTAGGGTATTCAACCGGTGTTGTCATTACACCTTATATCAAAGATGGCATTTTCTTTTCCATAACGATACTGCCTGCCATCAGTTGTGCTATTGGCATTATCCCATTTCTCTTCTATCCTCTTGGTGATAGCACAATGAGTGAAATTCTATCACAATTGCAACAACAACGTGGCAGTGCATAATCAGGTGATGATAAAAAATTTATAATAATCGTTGCATTATAGCTGTAATACAAACGTTTTTATCTCAAAGGGAGTAAATGTAACAGATTGTAAATTTGTTTTGTTCAGTACGTTTTCCAGCATATCTGCTTCATACGCCTGCTTAACATTGAAGCTCACATCAAAAGAAGCAATGGTATCGTTGCCATAACATTCATACGCACGTATAACGATTGCATCTTGCAGTTCTGCTTTTTTAACTGTTTCAATAATGATTCTGTTGTTATTGGTACAAACTATCTGCGGTATAGTAACCGTACCATCAGCAAGCCTTGGGGCATAATTAAATATATATCCATAGCATAGAGTGTCACAGCTTTTAAAATCACCTGTGTGCGGATACAGTGCATACTTAAAGACATGCTTCCCCCTGTCTGCTGACGGGTCAGGATAAACAGGTGAGCGCAGCAGATTAAGGCTGATAACACCTTCTTTAACCCTGTGCCCATACTTACAATCA